>CAJQQW010000355.1 GCA_905480565.1 uncultured Halioglobus sp.
TGCACGAAGCCACTTATCGCCGCCGTACAGGGTGCCGCTACAGGCGGCGGGCTGGGCCTGGCGGTCGCGGCGGATTTTCGAGTGTGCTGCGCCGAAGCCCGGTTTACCGCGAACTTCGCAGCCCTCGGTCTACACCCCGGCTTCGGGCTGAGCCACACACTGCCGCAGCTGATCGGTCAGCAACGCGCTAACCTGATGTTTTACACCTCTCGACGCATCAAGGGCGAACAGGCATATGAATGGGGTCTCGCGGATATCTTTACGACCAAAGAAAAACTGCGTGAAGAGGCGCTGGCTTTTGCGGCCGAGATTGCCGCCAATGCTCCGCTGGCGTTATTGTCGATAAGGGCGACGATGCGGGAAGGGCTCGCGGGCAAAGTAAGCACCATGACCGATCATGAGAACCGTGAGCAACTGCGACTTTCTAACACCGAGGATTTTCAGGAGGGCATCCGCGCCATGACCGAGCGCCGGCCTGGCACCTTCAGCGGACGCTAGCACAACAGGCGCGACGGTGCGGGCTAACCTCAGCGACGCCTCTCAGGGAGGCGTGCCACCCGCACCAGCAGCACCCATTACCCGCTGTTGCAGCATTTGCTGCATGAAGCCCATCATTTTATCGACAGTAAAACTCGCCGTAGGCTGACGCGGCGGGAACTGCCGGAACGTGGTAAGCCATTTGCCTACCTCCTGCTGCACCGGCACGAAAAGCCATAATTGGTCTGCAAAAAAGCGTGTATAGAGGCCCGAATCAAGCGACGTTTCATACGGGTCAGAGCGCAGGTGTATCATCCGCGGAAAATTCAGCGCTTCACGCGGACCAGCCCACCCCTCCATTTGCAGTGCGAAATGGATTTTCCAATCGTTCCAGCGCATGGCATTAAAATTGGCATTGTCATCGAAGTAAAAAATCGTGTCTCGCTTACCCGGCCCGGTGCCCGCAAGCAGATCGGTCTGGTCATATCCATCGAGGTGCACCTTGAAAGATTTATCTCCCGCTGTGTAACCCTTCCTCAGTTTTTTGTCGATATCCTGGATGCCAGCCGCAGAGACCAGTGTTGGAAACCAGTCCTGATGGGAAAATATGTCATTGATGACGATACCGGGCTGAACCACTCCGGGCCATCGGATGAGGGCTGGCACACGGAAACCACCCTCCCAGGTCGACCCTTTTTCGCCACGGAAAGGTTCTGCGCCGCCGTCGGGGTAGGTGCCAGTCTGGGAGCCATTGTCAGTGCTGTAAATGACAATAGTGTCGTCCTCTACACCCAGCGTCTGCAACTCGTTCAGCAATTGACCGACTTGATGATCGTGCTCCATTAGACCATCGGCATAAAGACCATAGCCCGACTTGCCGTCCCACTCGGGAGATAACCGGGTCCAGACGTGCATGCGCGTGGCGTTGAACCAAACGAAAAAAGGCTTGCCGTCTTCGTGGGACTTGCGCATGAACTTGAGCGCCGCGTCCGTAAACTCCTGGTCGATAGTCTCCATCCGCTTGCGGGTCAGGGGGCCCGTATCCTGTATTTTGCCGTCAGCAAAGGAGTGAATCACGCCGCGAGGCGCAAAGCGCTTACGAAAGGCGGGGTCCTTGGGATAGAAATAGGTCTCCGGCTCCTCTTCCGCATTGAGGTGATAGAGGTTGCCCAAAAACTCATCAAATCCATGGTTGGTCGGCAGGAACTTATCCTTGTCGCCAAGATGGTTCTTGCCAAACTGGCCTGTGGCGTAACCCAGAGGCTTGAGAATCTCGGCAATGGTCGGATCCTCCGCCTGCAGGCCGATCTCCGCACCCGGCATACCCACTTTTAGAAGCCCGGTGCGCAGGGGGTGTTGCCCGGTGATAAAGGCGGAACGTCCAGCAGTACAGCTCTGTTCCCCATAGTAATCGGTAAACAGTGCGCCCTCATTCGCGATACGGTCGATGTTGGGCGTGCTACCGCCCAGCATGCCACGGTGATAGGCGCTGATGTTGGACCAACCAATATCATCTCCCCAGATGACGAGGATATTCGGCGTTTTCGCATGGGCAGTTAAGGATAGCGCGAACAAGCACAAGAACGTCAGGTATACTCTTTTCATTGAGGTTTGCCTCCAACAGCGGCAATTAACATTAGGGATGGTAGTGTAGATCAAGCGGAAAAAGTGCTGGGTAATGATCCGGATCGTCTCTCTACCTGTATTCTTACTCTACGCACTCTGACTTTCTGTCACCATTCGGAGATCCTGTTATCTTTAACACGCCCCAAAGGCAGTACAGCATATCAGACCGAAGTTCGCAGGCGGTGCGGGCCAGTCGGTGCACCCTTGTTATTCTCTGTGCTTGCCTGGCCGCCTGCGGTGGCGGTGGCGGTGGCGGTGGTGAGTCTGACAGCCCCAGCCCGGAGCCACCGCTGCCACCCCCCGTGTTTGAGGCCTTTACGCTGTCGGGTACCATCAGCACGTCCAGCAGCCAGACTGTCGACAGCGACACCAACGATCCCGTGCAACCCGCTATTAGTAACAACACCCGCAGCAGCGCCCAGTCAATCGCCAACCCGATCACCCTGGGTGGTTATGTTAATCAGCCGGGCACCGGCGCCAGGGGGCAGTCACAAATCGCCGGTGACGTGGAGGACTATTTCCGCGTCGAATTGCTGAAGGGTCAGCGCATCACCATGGTGGTGTCTGACTTTGACGTCGCCGACGCCGACCTGTATTTGTGGAGCATCGAAGACGAAACAGTCGTGTTCTCCCTTGGCACCGGAGAAATAGAGTCCGTGGATGTACCCGCAGACGGCACCTACCTGATCAATGTCTTCGCTTTCAGTGGAGCTACCAACTATACCCTCGCGGTCGGCGCGCCCAACAATGCGCTGACTTACGCCAGCCAACATCATGAAATCGTTCCGTGGGAGGCGGTAGTGAATTACACCGCCGAGGCGGAAGCCACCAGCACCGCCCCAGCAGACCTGGGCGCAAGCCGCCGCTGGGGACTGCAACACCGCGCTGGAGGGGTGGGACGCAGCCGGCTCATGGCCATGCGGCGATCACTGCTTTTAAGTCAGCCGCCGTCTCACCGCCTGGCCAATGCCGCGACCAAGGGAACCAATATCTCAGATGCTTCACAGCGGGCGCGCTGGGAAACATTGATGATGATCAAGTCGCTGCGTAAAGATCCGTCCGTGCGTTCTGCACACCCCAACTACCGTGTGTTCAGCCAGGCCATCCCGAATGATCCGGGGTTCCAGTCCCAATGGCACTATCCATTGATCAATTTGCCGGAGGCCTGGGACACAACCGTCGGGAACGCCGACGTGCTGGTGGCGGTGATCGATACCGGCATTTTGTTCAATCATCCCGATCTCGCCGGTCAATTGGTGTCCGGCTACGACTTCGTGCGCAACCCGGATGAGGCGCTGGATGGCGACGGCATCGATCCGGACCCGTCCGACCCTGGAAGCTCCTTTCGGGGAGGCTCCGAGAGTTTCCACGGCACCCATGTCAGTGGCACGGTGGCGGCGCGCAGCGATAATTTTCAAGGTGTAGCCGGCAGCGCATTTGGCGCACGTGTGATGCCTCTGCGTGCGCTAGGAGCGGGCGGGACAGGGACGTCCTATGACATTGGACAAGCGGTTCGATTCGCCGCAGGCCTACCTAATGATTCTGGCACAGTGCCAGACACGCCAGCCGACATTATCAACCTGAGCCTCGGTGGAGCACCCTTCGACCAGTCCACGCAGAATCTCTACAACGAGGTCAGAGCAGCCGGCGTGATCGTCGTGGCGGCAGCCGGCAATAATGCGAGCAGCATGCCACTGTACCCCGCGTCTTATAACAACGTTATCTCCGTCAGCGCCGTAGACGCACAGCGGCGCCTTGCGGCCTACTCAAACTTCGGGTCGGCCGTAGACCTCAGCGCGCCAGGCGGCGACCGGGGCGTCGACCTCAACGGCGATGGATTTCCGGACGGCATATTGAGTACCAGTGCCGAAATACAATCAGATAACACCTTAAACTATGTCTATAGCTTCCTCGACGGCACCTCCTTCGCTGCACCGCACGTGTCCGGTGTCCTTGCCCTGATGAAAAGTGTAAATCCTGACCTCACACCGGCAGACATCGACAATCTGCTGGCCTCTGGAGCACTGACCGATGACCTGGGGCCTTTTGGCCGCGACAATGATTACGGCCACGGTCTCATCAATGCGCAAAGGGCAGTGCTGGCAGCCGTGGAGGCATCTGGTTCTTCACCCGCGAACAACCCTTCACTGGTCGCCTCGGCCACTACATTGAACTTCGGCGGCAGCACGTCATCCCTGACATTGACTCTTGCCAATGTAGGCGGCGGTTCGCTGCAGTTGCAGTCGCTGACAACGTCCGACGACTGGCTAAAGGTCAGCGCCGTCGACGCGGATACCGCTGGTCTGGGTACCTACTCAGTCACGGTAGACAGGAGCCTGCTCACCGCTGGCATTTACTCAGCCGATATTGTTGCCCAGTCCGATGTCAACACCCTGACAGTGAGAGTGCTGGTATCCGAAGGGTTGGGTGAGTCCGGTGCGGGCCTGGGCGTGATTTACGTCCTGCTTCAGGAGGTGGGAGAGGCGATCCCTGTCGCACAGTTCATTGCGACCAGCAGCAACAGTCTGTACCCCTTCGAATTCAGGGATATCCCGGCGGGCGATTACGAAATCGTGGCGGGCACCGATACAGATAACGATCTGCTCATTTGTGATGCAGGGGACGCCTGCGGCGCCCTGCTGACGATAGACCAGCCAATTCAGCTAACGCTGGACCAGAATACCTCCGGTCTTGATTTCCCGGTGGAGTACCTCTTTTCACTGCCCTCGGTCAGTGGCAATGACAATGGTGGCGAATCTACTGGAGTGAGGCGCTTGCGATGAGCCGATTGTGCGGATCAATCAGTTCTTGTGCGCTTTTTCTTAGCACCTCACTTGCCCTTATAGTTAACGCATACGATAATCTAACAGCGGTTGTGGTGAGACAACGCGTGGCGGGGTTGAGGTCGCGGCAGCGCAGACGCAACACGCCTTCTTTACACTCGCTAAACTAGCCCGAGCATCGGGCGGAGAGTTGGAATGGAATACGATTCGAATGTGCACAGCATAGAATGCCCAAAGTGCGGCCACGGCATGGAAGAGGTCTCCTACGGGAGCGACCTGCTCATTGATCGCTGCACTAACTGCCAAGGCATCTGGTTCGACAAGGGAGAAGCTACCCTACTCAAAAGTAAGTGGATGGGTGAAGCACTCGATACCGGCAAGGCCAGCGAAGGCAGGAAATGGGATTCGGTCGAAAACGTGGCCTGCCCGCGCTGCGGCCAAGAGATGAATAAAGTCTCAGACCCGGACCAGCCCCATATTTTCTATGAAGTCTGTCAGGAGCATGGCATGTATCTGGACGCTGGCGAATTCACCGATCTCGCCAATGAAACTCCTGCAGACTGGTTCCGAAAAATATTCAAGGCGCCCCGCGGCTAATAGCCCAGAGGGGCACCCCGCCTGCGAACTCGCCACCGACAGGCCGGGAGCCTTCGCTACCAGCTGTAATCTACCCGGAAGTTATAGGTCTGATCGAGGTCTTTCACATCTTCCACAGACCCACTGTCGTATTCCAACAGAATCTCTGCCGCTGCCTCCAATTGCCAAAATAACGGAAAGGAAAGACCAAACGTGTTGTTCAGCATAATGTCTGACGTATCGTCCAGATTCCAGATACCGAGCAGACGGTAGTAGAGAGATGATTTGCCGCCAACGATATTACTGGACGCATCGATACTCCAGTTGGTGGCAGGATAATCCTGATCTTCTGAAGTGTCATACTTTTCGTCAACCCACGATACGCCCCAGTCGCCGCTGAGTGTCAATCTTGGTTCGGCAAAAAATTGCCGGCCAAAGTAAGGCCCAAGCATCGTACGCCGATCCAAATCTCTGAATTTATCTGACTCTACAAATAGTATCCCTCCGACATAGTTGGGGTCGGTGAGAAAGTAATCGTACCTGCCCGATGTCTGCCAATTGTCAGCGGTTTTTTCGTTATTGCTTTTATCCAGCTCGCTCATCCACATGAAACGGTAGCGATCCCGCGTGCTTCGCCAAGCGGCATGTATGCTGACATCCAGCTCGTCTGTATCAGTATTGCCACGCTGCAGCTGGAAGGCCATACCTGCCTTACCTGTCCAGCGGTATCCCTCTCCCATTTCCCACGGCTCCGGGTTCAGTATCCGTAGGTCATCTCGAGGATAGGTTTGTGCCTCTACACCCAACACCAGTTGCCCCTCGATCATGCTGAGGGAAGAATCCCGGTGAACCGTATTGTCCTCCATCAGAACTACCACTGGCTCAGACACATTGATTCCTTCAACTTTGTCCATGCCGATTTCCAACGTACCCGCAAAATCAGTTTCTATAGTCACCACGCCATCGCGGGAACTGACAACTTTGCCAACGAGACGGGAACCGTTCTTGAGCATTACTTCATCCTGGACCGGTGCGGCGTCCTCCGCCCAGCCGCAGGTTGCGAACATCAGAAGTACAAGCCAAACAGGCCAGCGAGTGAACGATCCGGGCATATTCATCATTTTTCCTCTACTCAACAGCATTACAATACAGATGTAAATTTCTCAGAGACTGTATGGTAATGAGTTCTTGTCCACTATCCTAGCTGCAGCGAAATAAATATCTCCGCGAGCTCGGGATAGCCTGCAACAAGCTTGCCCTGCTAGACTAAACGACAACGTATTTTCAAGCGGTGAGGCTGTGAGCACATTCGACTACGACCTTTTTGTGATCGGCGCCGGCTCCGGCGGGGTACGTGCTGCCCGAATGGCAGCAAGTTTCGGTGCCCGCGTAGCCATAGCGGAAGACCAGTACATGGGTGGCACCTGTGTCAACGTGGGCTGCGTCCCCAAGAAGCTCTACGTTTATGCGTCCCAGTTCGGCAAGGGCTTCGACGACGCTGTAGGCTTCGGCTGGAAAGGCAAGAAACCGCAGTTTGACTGGACTACTCTGCGGGACAACAAGAAAGCGGAGATCGCCCGCCTCAATGCTATTTATGACAACCTTTTGCAAGGCGCCGGCGCGGATGTCATCAATGGCCGCGGGAGAATCATCGACGCACATACAGTGGCAATTGGCGATACTCATTACTCGGCGGAGAAGCTCCTTATCGCTACCGGGGGCTGGCCCTTCGTGCCCGATTTCCCCGGCAATGAATACGCCGTTACGTCAAACGAAATTTTTGACCTCGAGACATTCCCACGTCGACTCGTTATCGTGGGAGGTGGTTATATTGCAGTAGAGTTTGCAGGGATATTCAGCGGTCTCGGAGCAAACGTTACGCAACTGTATCGTCGGTCTCTGTTTCTTCGCGGCTTCGACCTCGATCTCCGCAAACACGCTGCGCAAGAAATTCCAAACAGCGGTATAGACCTGAAATTTGAAGTCAACGTGAGCGGCATCAAGCAGGTGAAGGACGGCCTTCAGGTGACGTTGGACGACGGAACAGAGCTTGAAGCAGACGCGGTACTCTACGCCACCGGCCGCCACCCGAACCTGGCGGACTTGGGGCTGGAAAACGTGAACGTGACCCTAAACGATGCCGGCACCATTGCGGTCGACCGAGCATTTCAAACCGGAGAAGCCAGCATATTTGCCGTGGGTGATGTGATTGGTGGTATGGAATTAACACCTGTCGCCCTGGCCGAAGGCATGGCGTTTGCCCGGCGCCAGTTCGGGGGTATGGAACAGCAGGTGGATTACGACTTCATTCCTTCTGCGGTGTTCTGCCAGCCGACAATCGGCACGGTGGGCTTCACCGAAGAACAGGCACGGGCAGAGTTCGGTGAATTGCGCCTGTTCAAATCTATTTTCCGTCCCCTGAAGCACACCCTGAGCGGCCGAGAAGAAAAATCCTTTATGAAACTCATAGTAGATGCCACCACCGATCGAGTGGTGGGCCTGCACATGATGGGGCCGGACGCCGGCGAAATTACGCAGGGCTTTGCCGTTGCCATGCGTGCCGGCGCCACCAAGGCTATTTTTGACACGACGATCGGTATTCATCCCACCACCGCTGAGGAATTCGTGACTATGCGCGAGCCCTGGACGGGGGACTGACCATGCCACTGGAGCTATGGCAGGCAGGTCTGCTGGTGGTGGTCGGGACCATTGCCGGGTTTTTGAATGTTATGGCTGGAGGCGGCTCACTACTCACTGTGCCCGTCATGGTCTTCATGGGTATTCCCGGGCCCGTTGCCAACGGCACCAACCGCATAGCGATCCTCGCACAGAACCTCACCGCGATCACCACCTTCGCACGACGGGGCTTTCGGGACTTTAAACTGAGCCTTACGCTAGCCCTGTGCGCTATTCCCGGCGCCATCGCAGGCGCCATGCTGGGCGTACAATTGGAGGGTGTGTGGTTCAACCGGGCCCTCGCGCTGATCATGATTGCCGTCATGCTGATCATGTACTTTGACAAGGGCAAAAAAACCCAGCCGGATGAATACCAGCCCACGCCAAAACAACTCCTGCGGGGGCACCTGCTGATGATAGGGGTTGGCTTCTGGGGTGGGTTTATACAGCTCGGTATCGGCTTCATTATTATGCCGGTACTCAACCGGGTCATGGGCCTCGATCTGGTGCGCACCAATATGCACAAGGTATTTATTGTGGCTGTATACACGGTGATTGCACTTCTGGTCTTTGCAAGCCAGGTGGAATTGCTTTGGATGGTCGGCATTTTCCTCGCCGTGGGGAACTCTATCGGCGGCTACCTGGGGGCACACTACTCCGTTGCCGGCGGTGAGCGCCTCATCAAGCGGGTACTTAATGTGGTGCTGGTTCTGTTCATCATTAAATTACTTTTCGACATTTGAAATGGCTGCCGCTCGCCCATGCCTATAACACAGCGGTGCCCCGCGCGAAGGCAATCACAGCGTGATTGAAGTCGAATCACTGTGTCGTCACTACGGCGACACCGCAGCCGTAGACAACCTGAATTTCCGCATCGGCACCGGCGAGATAGTCGCCCTGCTGGGACATAACGGCGCTGGCAAAACCACGCTGATGAGAATGCTCTGCGGCTACTTGACACCCTCCGCAGGCAAGATCACGGTGGACGGGATCAATGTGACAGAAAATCCGCGAGCTCTGCAGCAACATCTTGGTTACCTGCCGGAGAATTTACCCCTCTATCCGAACATGACCGTCGCAGAGTATCTGGAGTATATGACGGTGCTTAAAGGGATTTCGGCAAAAGCGCGGCTGCGGTGCATGCGCGAGGTCATAATGGCGACGGACCTCGAGCAGTACGCATTAGCACCAGTACACACCCTGTCACGGGGCTCACGGCAACGGGTTGGCGTGGCGCAAGCACTGTTAGGTCAGCCCCGTCTTTTGATTCTTGATGAGCCCACCAACGGACTCGATCCGGGCCAAACGTGGCAGATGCGCGAATTGATTCAACAGGCCGCCAATCACGCTACGGTCATCCTCTCCACCCACATTATGCAGGAAGCAGAGGCGGTATGTGACCGCGTTCTTCTGATGCGCGGCGGTCAACTGGCTCTGGACCGGGCACTGCCGGAGCTGATCGAGCAGGGCCTTGAAAACGTGTTTCGTGAAGTCCATAAAAATGAACAGTGATCGTGTGGCAGCGACAGTTGCGCGCAAGGAACTGCGCCTCTTTTTTGCCTCTCCCGCAGCTTGGCTGTTCCTCGCGTCCTTTGCCGCTGCCAACAGCTTCATTGTATTCTGGGTGGAATCTTTCTTCGCTCGCAATATAGCCGACATCCGCCCCCTCTTCGAATGGATGCCGATATTACTGATTTTTCTCTGCGCAGCACTGACTATGCGTGCTTGGAGCGAGGAGCGCAGTCGCGGCACTATAGAGCATATTCTCACTCAGCCTCACAGCCCGTGGCAGTTCGTAGCGGGTAAATTCTGTGCCTGCTTGACTCTGCTCGGCCTGGCAGTTGTGTTGACACTGCCTCTGCCCTTCACGGTTGCATTGATCGCTAACCTTGACTGGGGGCCTGTGCTTGGAGGATATGCAGCAACCCTGATGCTGGGGGCCATGTACCTGACCATCGGATTGTATATCTCCGCGCTGTCCGATAACTCCGTGGTGAGTCTTATTGCCACCGTAATGCTGTGCTCCGTTTTATACCTGTCTGGCAGCCCCGACTTTACCGCCTATTTCAGTGACCAGACTGGAAATATGTTGCGCCTGCTGGGCAGCGCCACGCGGTTCGACGCTATCACGCGCGGCGTATTGGATTTGCGCGACATCATCTATTACATATCCATCGGTGCGGGTTTTCTCACTTTAAATGTGTACGCACTGGAATCGCTGCGTTGCTATGGCCAGCCCGCCACAGTTGGGCTGAAGCGTAAACGCGGCATCACACTGCTGCTTGTCGTCAACTTGATCATGACCAACTTGTGGCTTAGCCCGCTGGACACTCTGCGCCTGGATACCACCAAGGGTAAGTTATACTCCATTTCCCCCGCGACGAGTTTTCTGCTGGAGGACCTGCAGGAACCCCTACTTATCCGGGGCTACTTCAGCAATAAGACACATCCCTTGCTAGCACCGTTGGTGCCACAAATTCAGGATCTGCTGCAAGAATATGAGATCGCGGGCAACGGCAAGGTTATCAGCCATATCGTGGACCCTGCCGAAGACCCGTCACTGGAGCGCGAGGCCAACGAAATCTACGGCATTTCATCCACTCCTTTCCGTATTGCGGATCGACACCAAGCCTCACTGGTCAATGCCTATTTCAATGTGCTGGTGCGCTATGGCAACGAGTTTCGCAGCCTGCGCTTCACTGATCTGATTGAAGTGCGCGCGGTGCCAAATACACCGACCGAGGTTTTGCTGCGCAATCCGGAATACCAAATCACCAACGCGATTCGCCAAGTAGTGACAGACTACGTTTCCGGTGGACGCCTGTTCGACGGTATTGAAGAGCCAGTCGAGTTTATCGGCTACGTATCGAACGATGCACTGCTGCCGCAAACACTGCGCGCCTACAAACGCTCTATCGAACAGCAACTGGCCCTGGCGGCCGATAAATCAGAGGGTAAATTCAGCGTGCGCTTTATCGAACCCGAAACACGGGACGGCGACGTTGCCAGGCGAATTCGCCAGAACTGGGGATTTAAACCGATGGTAGCTCAAGAGGGGGCAGGCAATGAGTTTTATTTCTACCTGACTCTGGCTACTCCGGAGCAAGTGGTGCAATTGCCTACAGGAGAATTCAATCCTGCGAATTTCCGGTTGGCGCTGGACGCGGGACTGAAACGGTTCACCACAGGCTTCAATAAAGTCGTGGCGCTGTCTCTGCCGCCCGGCCGCACAGGCGACTCACCACTGCAGGCTTCGGGACCGGTCTTTACCCATCTCGAACGCGCCCTGTCGCGTGAATATAGCTTGCGCCAGGAGGACCTGTCGGACGGCACTGTTGCAGCAGATGCAGATATACTGGCGGTGATCGCACCCCGGTCGCTCGGCAGTCACGCACTGTTTGCAATCGATCAGTTCCTGATGAGAGGGGGCACCGTGGTGCTGGTTACGGCACCCTTTTCGGCGAGTATCACCGCAGGAAAACTGCAACTCAATACGTACGACAGCGGGCTGCAAGGGTGGCTGGCTCATCACGGTATCAACATCGAGCGAAGCGTGGTCTTGGACAGTCAAAATGCAAGCTTCACTGTACCAGTGACACGCCTCGCGGGAGAGTACGAGTTTCATGATGCCGAGCTGCGCAACTACCCCTACTTTATCGACTTGCGCCCGCCGGGTTTGATCGCGCATCCGGTGACTCGAAACCTGCCGCAGCTCACCATGCCCTGGGCATCCCCGATCGTCGCGAAACCGTTCGCGGATACGCAGATAACGCCACTGCTACAAAGTTCTTCTGACGCGTGGTTGTCGGTCAAGCAGGGTATAATGCCGACCGCGGTGACTGGTGGCGCCACCCAGATGCAGGCACCGGCGGGCGACGGCAAGGCCTACACACTAGGTCTGCTCATGAATGGCCGATTTAGTTCTTTTTTTAAAGAGGGAAACCCGGGCGCAATCATCAACGAGGACGTCTCTTCCACTAACTTGCTGGAACACTCCGCCGAGTCAGCCCGCATCATCCTTTATGCTTCCAATGACTTCATGAGCGACGAGATATTACAGGGCATCGTGGCCGCCAGTGGCACCCAGTATCTGGGGAGCCTTGAGTTATTGTTGAACTCGCTGGACTGGGCTATGCAGGACGAGCACCTGCTGGGTATCCGCTCCCGGGGACATTTCAACCGCACGCTGCCACCCATGGAGCGGCGCATGCAAAAGACCATCGAATACACAAACTATGCTCTCGCCCTGTTACTGCTCGGCGTGATGGTTGTGGCCAGCTGGCTCACCGCTCGCCAGCGCCGCCGCCGCTACTCACGTGGACTTTTACTTTGAACCGAACCACCGCACTGCTACTGCTGGTGCTGGCCATACAGTGCCTGATCGCAGCAATAGTATTCTGGCCGCGAGAACCGGCCGCCAACGGCGGCGCTGGACTCGCACTACTACCCTTTGACAGTGCCGCGGTGGATACCGTAAATCTCCTAGACGCGCACGGTAACAAGGTAGTATTGCGCCGCTCCGGCGACCGCTGGACGATTCCCGGAGAGACTCCACTGCCAGCAGACGCACAACTAGTCGACACGTTGCTCACGGCCCTCTCCCGACATCGACGGGGCTGGCCAGTGGCCCATACGGAGCAGG
>CAJQQW010000356.1 GCA_905480565.1 uncultured Halioglobus sp.
TCAAGCATTTTCTGAACATGAAAATGGAACACGCCTGCCACCTACTGGATTCCACGCAGCTAAGTGTCAAGGGGGTGGCGGTTGCCCTGGGATACGACGACCAGCTCTACTTTTCCAGGCAGTTCAGCAAAACCGTAGGGCTATCACCCCGTGCTTACCGGCGCAGCGTCCGTGGGTAATTCCTGCTGCACATCCGGCATCGACTCGGGCGAGCTGCTCAGGTGCTTCATAAGCAGACCCCTCATCCACTGATGAGGTGCACTGCGTGAGGTTCGGGTGTGCCGCATCAGCGACATTTTGCCGCGGTGGGAGCTGTTGGTATTGCGAATCATACGCTTCAGTTCCGCCGGCATTTCGTGTCCCACAATACGCTCCCGGTATAAACCACCTTCCTGAAAGCCCGCATTCGCAACCAGCAGCGCATCTGTATGGGTGAGCACACCGACTGCTGAAGAAAACTGAGTGGTCTCCAGTGCAATACTGCGATGCACCCCGTATTGTCCCAGCACATCATCCACCATGCTGGTGTTCTCCCGGGTCAGGCCCGGCAGATATAGCCGCAGGTGAGGATAGGCAAGAAAGTCGTGCAGGCTCATATCCTTCTTCGCCAGCGGGTGCTCCACGCGCATGTAGCAGCGGGGAGCGATGGCGGCAATGGGCTCCGCCAAAATATCCCGCTCGGTTTCAAGCGCGACGAAAGCCGCGAAATCCGCCTCGCCTTTTTTTAGCTGCTCCTGATAGTTGGGCGGCACCTCCGCCATAATAATCTGTACGTTGGGGGCGGTGTCCAGCAGCTCGGCCATCAGGCTGGGCAACAGGGACTCGCAGAGAATAGGTGGCATCAGCAGCTTAAAGCTGCCGGCATAGGTATCAGCGCTGAACTCTGTATCGCCCAACACCTGCTCGATGGTCTCCAACAGCCTGGGTAAATCCAGCCCCAATTCCTCCGCCCGGGGAGTGGGGACCAACCCGTGGGAGGTACGGGTGAACAATTCATCCTCGAAAGAATCGCGCAGTTTTTGCAATGTCTTGGATAGGGCGGGCTGCGATACGGACAACCGCTCCGCGGCACGCGTCACGTTGCGCTCCTCCAGCAGGATCTGCAGGGCGACAAGCAGATTCAGGTCGGTCCTTATCAGCTTGCGCGAAATCATGCTTTCTCCAGGGAAATAACTTGTGGTTATATTACTTTAGGTTAACAAACGGATACGGGCAAAGCACCCGACATAGTTACATCTGCGGCGGCCGCGGGCTGGAGATGGCCGGCAATCCCGCACCCTGCTAACATGAGGCCCGGCGGCTCGAGCCGCACAGACTTTGCGGCATTACGCCCTGGAACTGCTTTAATACCGAGGAACACCATGCGTCTACTTACTGCCCTGGCCTATACCCTTCTACCGCTGGTTATAGCTGCCTGCAGCGGAATCGAAATCGAGCCTGCTCCCGTAGATCAGTTTACCGCCGGGGATTACCGTTACTACAGCTGGCGCTCAAACCCCCTTCCCGGTGATACACGCTCCTCGGATCCTGTTTACGCGATAGACCCTGTGTTGCGTCGAGAGGTAGATGCGAACCTTCTGGAGAAGGGTTATATCCTGGACCGGGAACGGGCTCAGTTTACGGTGGACTATATTTTTGCCAAGCGCCTGCTGGATGGCGAGCGCAGCAACTGGGCGAGCAATGTGTCTCCCCGCGCCGCGGTCAACCCCAATCGCCAGATTGACCAGGCCAGTGTGGACAATGCGATCGCACTGGGCGGAGTGAAAGAAACCAACAATATCGTTCTGCAATTCAACGACAAACAAAGTCACAAGGAAGTCTGGCACGTTACCCTGACGAAGTTTGTAGAGGATGCTAACCGCGCGGACGTATCCCGGATAGAGAATGCCATGGGCAAGTCAATCACGCGGGCTCTGAAAACACTGCCCGAGGCATCGGCCCCGTAGCGCTGTGAGAGCGCCATCTAGAGCGACGTGTAGACCTCCGGATTCACACAGTAAGGCATTGGCTCACCACGCAGGGCCGCCACTGCATTTGCGACAGCAAGGTCAACCATCTTCCGCCGGGTGCTCGCTGTCGCACTGCCAATATGCGGCACCACGACGACTCTTGGATGCTTTAGCAGCGGACTATCAGCGGGTACCGGCTCCTCCTCAAACACGTCTAGTCCAGCCGCAAACAAATGGCCGTCGTCGAGTGCGGCCGCCACAGCTGACTCGTCCACAATACCGCCACGGGCGGTATTAATAAGTACCGCACCTGGCTTCATGGTGGCGATGCGGGCACCATCGATCAAATTGCGAGTGGTGTCCGAGAGCGCGACGTGTACACTGACAAAATCGCTTGTTGCCAGCAACTCCTCCAGGGGCATTGAGCGCACACCCGTCACCTCACGCCCGGACGGCGTCCAGCTGGCTAACGTCATGCCAAAGCCTGCTGCACGCTGAGCCATAGCCTGTCCGATAGGTCCCAGACCAACAATCCCGAGAGTCGAGCCGCTGACGTCCTTGCCAAGGAAAAAATCCGGTGTCCAGCGTTTGCTGGCGGTCCATTTGCCGTCGCGGATATAGCGATCTCCCTCTGCGATACGCCGGGCCGCCGCCAACAACAGAGCAAAGGCTGTATCGGCGGTTGTATCCACGAGCACACCCGGCGTGTTGCCTACTGCAATGCCGCGGGCCGACAGTGCCGACACATCAATATGGTCAACACCTACAGATACGCTCGACACGAACTCGAGATTTTCCATATCCTGCAAGACATCGCGATCAATCGTGTCCGTCAATGTACAGACGACCCCGTGACAGGCAGCACGCCTCATGGCTAACGCTGAATCTGACAAGTGCTGATCGGCCTCTAGCACGTCGAGCTCGGCGTGCTCAGCCAGGCTATCAAGGTATTGATCAGGTAAGGATTGGGTAACGAGAACCGTGTTTGGCAACGTATTCGTCTCCGACTTAATCCGGCAGCGTTGCAGAGTTCAGGTCGAGATGCTCAACCAGGCCTCTCTGCCACTCACGTAAGGTTTGCAGCGCATACGGACCGCCCTCTAACAGATTACCCCATACCGGTTGCGGCCAGCACGGATCGCCCTCCCGACGCCCGATGATGTGTAGATGCATATCCGGCACCACGTTGCCGAGCCCGGCAAAGTTCACCTTCGGGTAACCCAGCGTCTGTTTGATGAACGCCGAAACGCCGACACATTCCGTCATTACACACCGGAGCTCAGCCTCTGGCAGATCAAGCACATCCTGCAGGGCGGTGCGCGGTACCAGAATAAACCAGGGCAGCGCCGCGTTGCGATTGAGCAATACCTCCGTGGCGCGCAGGCTGCCCAGATGATGACAGTCCTCTAACAGTTGTTCGTGCAGGGCGAAGTCCAACATATCGAGCAGCTAAATGGTCATACCACCATCGACCACGATACACTCGCCGTTAGTGTAAGAGCTGGCATCGGACACGAGGTAAAGCACGGTGCCGGCCATCTCGCTTGCCTCCGCGTGACGACCCATGGGAATGCCCTCGATCGCGATCTTGTAGATATCGTCATTATCAAAGAGAGCGCCGGCAAACTTGGTCTTGGTGAAACCTGGCAACAAGGCATTGCAACGGATACCCATTGGGGCGCACTCCTTTGCAAAAACTTTGGTCATATTCACCACTGCCGCTTTGGTAATTGAATAAATACCTTGCATCACGCCGGGCTGCAAAGCGTTAATCGACGCTGTGTTTACAATGGCACCACCACCGTTATCACGCATCAGCTTGCCAGCCTCAATCGACATAAAAAAGTAACCGCGCATATTCACATCCACGGTTTTATTGAACGCACCGAGATCGGTATCCAGCACGTGACCAAAGTAGGGGTTGGTCGCGGCGTTGTTGACGCAAATATCCAGCCGTCCGTGGGCAGCGCGAATATGTTCGAACAGCGCTGCAATGTTATCCATGTTTCCTACGTGGCAGGCAAAGGCTTCTGCACTGCCGCCGGCTTCCTGAATCGCGCCAGCGACAACACCACAGTCGTCAAGCTTTCGGCTGGATACAATCACATGGGCACCCTGCGCCGCCAGCAATTTTGCGGCTTCCTCACCGATGCCTCGGCTGGCACCCGTGACAAGGGCAATTTTCCCGGTGAGATCAAATAGCTGTGTGGTCATGACTCGATTCCTTCTAAAAAATGATTGGCCGCGGCGTGATAACGGCAGATCCGAACCGCTGAGATACTACGCTTTTTAAACCCTCACTGCACGTTGGCTTGCGAGTGCTTCACCGGCCGTTTCACACTAAAAAAAACAGTCAGGATCAGATACACCGATACCAATAGTGCGGACACCAGCCACGCACTGGAAAAACCCAATAGAGAAAGGCTGGTTCCCGCGACCAGTGGACCCATCACCCGCCCCCAACTAGAGGCCGCATTGGTGATACCCATCATTCGCCCTCGGTATTCCAACGTGGTGGTGTAGCTAATGATGGTATTCAACATCGGAACACAGAGCGTCGCGCCGGTCATCGCAACAAAAATTGACCCGACCATAGTCACCATGGAATCAGCTATGCTCGCAGACAAAAGACCTAACAGCAGCAACACTACAGCAATATGCAGCAACCGCCACTCACCGAGCAACCTCGCCAGTATGCCCAGAAGGCCGCCTTGGAAGATCACCATGATCACACCCTGAATACCAAATACGATACCGACCTCACGCGCGCTGAAGCCCAATTCCTCGCCCATCCAGAGGGGAAACATATAGACGATGGTGCTAACTGCCGCCTGATGCAGAACAAACTGAAAAACAAATAAGCGATTTTGAGTGTGCTGCAACAACTGCAACAAAGACAGTGACTGGCTGGTCATGCGACGCGACTCAACCGTCGCACGTTTATCCGCAGGCAGAGACTCCTGTAAAAAAAACGCAGCGGCGACAATCGCCAGCAATGACATGCCCCCCGCTACAAGGCAGGGCAGCATGAAACCCGTGCCGTCAACAGTAAGCAAGCCGCCCATCAAGGGGCCAAGGACAATGCCTGCGCCAAACGCAGCACCGATGAGCCCCATGCCTCGCGCGCGATTTTCCGTAGTAGTAATGTCAGCGATCATGGCAGAGGCCACGCCAAAGTTACCGGCCATAAGCCCGGCGAAACCTCGTGCCGCGAATACCATCCATAGCTCTGAGGCAAAAGCCAGCATCAGGTATGCGAGGACAGCGCCCATCAGGCAAATTATGATGACCGGCTTGCGGCCAATCCGGTCAGATAACTTGCCCCACTGGGGGCCGCTAAGACCAGCGCAAGCCGCATAGGTGACTATTATCAACGCGATATCCATCTTGTCCGCACCGAGCTGCGGAGACAGGAAAGGCAGGATAGGTATAACGATACCGAAGCCAATAAGGTCGATAAGAATGACGCAGAAAAGAACAGCCACCGTAATCTAAACCCGAAGGGGCGAGGACGCGATTAGCGGAACCACTTCGCTAATCGCCTTGCCAACGCTTTACCTGCTCGTGGTCAAGGTCGAATAGATCCAGAGCTCGACCGACCGTCTGGGTCACCATCTCATCAAGGCTCGCGGGCCTGGTGTAAAAAGCCGGTACTGGCGGTGCGATAATCGCACCCATCTCAGACAGCGCCGTCATACTGCGAAGGTGCCCGGTGTGCAAGGGTGTCTCGC
>CAJQQW010000357.1 GCA_905480565.1 uncultured Halioglobus sp.
ATGAGCGGAAACATGTCCTTCTCAAGCGCACGCCATGTTCGGGCTTGATGGCTCCGAGAGCGCTCACCCATTTTGGTATGGAACCATTCCGTTGCAATGGCAAGGAAAGAGTCGTCCTGCTGCTGAGTCTGTACCAGCTTCTGCATTTTACGAGTGTGTCCGGGGTCAACGTCCCGCTGCAGTAGCTGCCGCGCATCCTCGCGCTTGTTGCGCGCCGTTGCCAGCGATACATCTGGATACACGCCGAGTGCCAATAGCTTCTCTTTACCCGCAAAGCGGTACTTGAGTCGCCAGTACTTGGACCCATTGTAATGCACTAACAGAAACAGGCCCTTCTCATCGGAGAGCTTGTAGGCTTTGCTTTGAGCCTTAGCCTGCTTTACTTGAGATGCGGTTAGCGGCATGTACCGTTCTCCACTGCGCTTTACCCGAGGGCGCTGATGACCTAGTGGGGGTACAAGATTTGAGGGTGCGATTTATACCCTCAGAGATACCCCCAAATGATGGGGGTATAATACCATATAACAGGGCGTAACGACAGGAGAGTCTATGACCCTGTTGCTCTTAACTAGTTGATAGTAAGGGGATTTTTAATACTTTGTGACGTTACGTGATGTTGAAATGGTGGAGGCGGCGGGAATTGAACCCGCGTCCGCCAGTGCTCTGCCATCGGCTCTACATGCTTAGACCCCGTTGATTAATTTAGCCGCACACAGCCCAACGGGCAGGACGTGATTAGCGAGCCCTGAAAAAGTTTAGCGGCTCGATCCAGGACATAACGAGTCGCGATCCAGTTCTGTATGACAGTCAATAGCGCGGGGCTGGAACCTTGCTAAAGACCGCTAGGGCCGAAGCCACTAGATGGTGTTAAACGGGCTACTTACGCAGCCAGTTGTGCACCGTAGTTGTCGTCGTTGGCAACTAATAGTTTGCAGCTTTGGATTTACGTGATTGGCTACCATCACGGCATGCACCTCAGGGTTTGCTACCGTCGTCGAATCCGAATCGCCCCCAGTGTGAAGCGCCATTATAGCGCAAAACGCGCCGCAATCAGCGATTGCGGCTCTAAACGGTATTTATGGGCATTTCGTTGAGATTCAAGGCCACGCGGGCGACGAGTTAGCCGCTGTTGGCGCTCTGGGTGGCGTCATCGCTGGGGCACATACGCTGCGATGAGCGCGCCACTGCGGATTTCGGGCAGATTTCTTTTTGGATCAGGTCCTGTATGGGCGGGCAGGGGTCTTCGCTGGCCATGGCGCGCTTCAACACGCCCTCCGCCACGATGGAGAGGCCTCCAGTCATAATGGCCGCCCAGCCGCGCCACAGGAGGCTGGTTGCGCGGGGCACCACCTGCGGGTTGGTGAGGCTGCCGCGCACTTCGATTGAGTTGGAAATCACGTTGCCGACGGAGAGGCCCACCCCCTCGCGTGAGCGGGATTCAAAGTTGAGCTGCATGGTCTCGTCCTTTAGGTTCATTCTGATGCGTCCCAGCAGGTTGGCCTGGTTGGTGCGCATGGCGTAGCCGAAGGGCGTTCTGCCTTTACCCTTGTTAAATTCCGCTACCGTCACGCCGCATTCCAGCTGCGGGGTTTGCTGCTCGAAGCCGGGCAGCAGGGCGCTGAACACAGCAAACGCAATATTGGATGAGAGCAGGGCGGTGTTCATGTAGTTGAAGGGGCCCGGTCCCAGTTCCAGATACAACAGGCCATCGAGATTCGCCGCCAGTTCCGCCGTGCTCTGTCCCGCGCTGGTCAGGGCCACAAAGCCGCTGCGCGTGTAGGTATCCTTGTCCAGCAGGCCGCGCACGTTGTTGAAGTCCGAGCGCAGCGTCGCGGTTGCCGGGGTCACGTTCGGGTTTAACTTGAGGTCTAGCTGTCCCTGTCCGCCATTAATCGCGTCAGATTTTGCGAAGACATCGAGCGCGCCTTCTTTTACCTCGGCGTTAAAATCTAACTGGCCGAGGGCAATCACGGTGCTTTTGAGGCTGTCGAGTGTGCCTGAAATATTGACGTCGATTTTCTTCAGGTCGTCCAGTGGGAGGGGGTCGTCGCTGAAGAGCCTGTCCTTTTTCTTGCTGTTGCTATCTCCGCCGAACAATCGCAGTGGTGCTCTGAGCACGCTGCCGACCATCCCGGCGCTGGCCCGGGCCAGTTTACTGATGCCACTGCCCGAACTTTTTGAGCTGTCCTCGGCGTCCTTGTCGTCGACATGACGGGTTTCCCATGGGACCAGATTAATGTTGGCGTTGGTCAGTGTTATATCCAGTTTCGGGATAGCGCTGTTAACATACCGAACAGTGCCGCGCAGGTAGTTGTCACCCAGCCGCACGGACTCCACTTCGGCTTCTACACCCTCGGGCACGCGCCGCGCATAAATTTTTATATCGCGTTGCGGGTTCTGTGTGCCTGGCCGCATTTCTTTGCTGGCAACGTCTACTTTGCCCGACAGGTTTGCGATCACGTCGGATACGCTTCGACCATGGCTGCTGATGTTTGCTTCACCAAACACGGGAACGGGTGTCAGGTCGGGGTCGCGGATGAGGAACTGGTCGAGGTCAAGATTCGTCAACTGTGCATGCAGCTCTAGCTTGGCATCTTCGTTTTTCCACGCGACCTCGCCGGTGGCATTCATGCGGCCGCCATGACTGGAGAGCGCCAGTTTCTCAATTTTGAACAAATCAGCATCGGTGGCCAGTGCCAGGTCCATTTCGCTGATCGGGGCATCGCCCACCGTCAGGGAGTCGGCCTGAATGTTGAAATGCGCGGCTCCCAGCCTGCGCAAGGTTGTCAGGAAATTAGACTGATCCGCTTCTTCAGGGCTTTCCGGGAGCAACTTGAGCAGTGCGTCGAGATCCAGCTTTTTCGATGTCAGGTCGACGACAAGCCAGGGCTCCCGCGTTGCGACCATCGATATTTTACCGTCAATGTCTTGCTCCGCTGAATCCACACTGAGTTCGGTGAGCTTGAGCCCCACGATGTCATCGCCCTCAATGACAAAGCGACCGTTACCACTAAAGCCAAGCTGTTCGCCGTCACTGGCTTTGCGTTGCCAGTCGTTATCGGGTCGAACCTCTATATCCAGTTGGGTGTTGCCGCGCAGGTTCTGGAAAATATCCTGCATCGTTGATCCGGTGCCATCAAAGTTCAGGGTGCCGGATGTGCGGCTGTGCAGTAAATTGGGTTGCTGGAACATACCCGGCAAGTCCAGTCGTGTGAACGTCATCGCCAGTGAGTACGTTTCATTATCCACGGTGGGATAGTTCGCGGTCAGCACGAAGTCGAGGGCACCGCCGGCAACTCCGGTGCCATGTGCGGTCAGAGAGCCCTTCACGTCGTCGCGTAATAGATGCACATCTGCCTTCGCCAGCGAGAGGCCCGGTGCTTGTATGTCGGTTATGTCCAGTGTCCAATCCAGCTCGAGGCTGGGTACCAGGCCGAGGTATGCGGGCACGGCCACGCCCTGACTTGCAGTCTCGGTAGTGCTCCCAAACAGGAAATCGAGGTTCAGCGTTTCCCCGCTCAAGTCCAGCGTCAGCTTGCGCTGCTGTCCCGTGCCCGAGAGTTCGGCGGTGCCCTCGAAGTGGCCCTTACCGATGTCTATTTTCAAATGTTCGAGGGCGAATACGCTGGGCTTGCTGGCCATCGTCGCCTCCAGTTTCACCGGCGTTTCGCTGGCGCCGGAATGGCTGCCACCCAACTCAACATGACCATCAAGGG
>CAJQQW010000358.1 GCA_905480565.1 uncultured Halioglobus sp.
TGCGGGTTGAGTTCCCCGTCGATACTCGCAGACAGCGCCATGGCTTTCAGTATTCGGGGTTTGAGCAGAGGATAGCAGTCGTTCAGCTCGTTTACCGCGCGGCTGAAAGTGGCAACATCGCATGACTGGGAGGGCGCGATCGTCATGTCGCTGAGGTCCAGACTGTTGGCGGCAGCACTAAAGGCTAACTCGGAATCATCGTCTCCGTGGTAGGCCAGCACGGATAACACAGTGCGCAGTTGCTTGGAAACCCGACGCAGTGTGCGATGGCGTGGGCGACCGGGGCGCACGCGGAAAAACTCGGGGTCCAGGTAGTGGCGAATCAATTGGAACAGGCACCACTCATAAAGATTAGTTCGTCGGTCCGCCCTGATCAGGGCGAGCAGGGTATTCTTGAACACCCGATACTGTTGCCTTGACATGGACTTCAGCGCCGGCAGACACATCTCCACCAGCGGCAGCCGCTGTCCGGCGTTCAACTCCTGTACCGCTGGCGACACCGCAATCATTGTCTCCCTTAGCCCTGAAATCCCTGCAGCGGCAATCACCTCAAACTGTTTCTGGCGTACAGATATCACAGGGTCTAACAACAGTGAAAAAATAAGAACATGGGCGCCCAGCGGTTCCCTGCACTGTCGAGCCAGCGCCAAAGGAATGCCCTCTGGCAGTGAGGATGCCGTCTCAGGCGAGTCGGGGGCGAAATGCGCATCTGCTAGCGTCGTAGAGTCGCTCTCGTCCATGAGTGCCCCGGCTATTGCCGCGGTGACAATGGCCGCTCTGCCCACGCCTGCTTCGCTGCTGCGGGTATCCGTGGGCTTCTCTGTGTAATGAACAGGTTCGCGTCTGATAAATTTTCCGTCCCACTCTGGTTCCACTCGCCTGATTCTGTTCTCCAGTGGCGGGTGTGTGGCAAATAAATGCCACAGTCTGTGTTCTATCTGACCGAAAAAAATATGGGACATCTCATTGGCGCGCGCAGCATGGACTAGCGTGCCCGGAATATAACCGCCGATAACCTTTAATGCGTCTGCAATACCCGCTTTGCTCCGTGTGAATTGCACCGCGCTGGCATCCGCGAGGTATTCCTTCTGGCGTGAAATTGCGGCTTTTATAAAGCCTGCTACTGCTCCCCCCAGCCATCCCATGGCAAGCAAAATCAGCCCAAGGCCGAGAAAAGCGGGTCCGCCGCTGCGGCGACTACTGGAGCCGGTGCGGGCATGGTTGCTGGAGCGCAAAATAAAATGGCCGACATCGCCGATAAAGGTAATCCCTTTCAGCATGGCTGCCAGGCGGATGTTCAATCGCATATCGCCATTGAGTATATGGCTGAACTCGTGAGCGATGACCCCTTGCAGTTCATTTCTCTGCAGGTGATCAATGGTGCCGCGGGTCACTGCCACCACGGCATTCGCCGGCGTTATACCTGCAGCAAATGCGTTGATACCGCGCTCGTCATTCATCACATAAACGGGTGGGACCGGCATGTTGGCCGCCAAAGCCATCTCTTGCACCACGTTCAGGCAGCGTTGCTCTGCTGCGTCATCCGACTGCGGCAAAACCCGGGTGCCTCCCATGCGTTCGGCCACGGTCTTGCCGCCGGTAGACAGCTGTATCCACTTTACGAGTACTACCATGGCGACCGTGGCAGAGACCGCAAGGCCAATCATGCCGAAACGCGCCCAACTGAAATAGGAGGTAAAGCCGACCAGGCCGGACCCGCCGCTATAAAGGTTGTAGTCCTGACTGATGAAGAGGAACGCCGCTAACGCCGCATTAGTCAGTATCACCAGTAGAAAGACCGCGCTGATAAAAAGCAGTACCAGCAGACGCGTATTGCGTCTTGCGTGATCCTGTTGGGCAAAGAAGTCCATCCGGCCGAGGCCGCCGAATCAGAATGACACCTGCGGCGCTGTCTGAATCGCCGGGGAATCCTCAAACTCTAATAGAGTGGCGTCCTCGGGGTGGCCAAACCGTGCCGCAAAAAACAGGGGCGGAAAGCTCTGCCTGTAAGTATTGTAGGCCATGACAGCATCATTGAAGCCCTGTCGAGCAAAGGCTACGCGATTTTCCGTGGTGGTGAGCTCCTCGGTGAGCTGCATCATGTTTTCATTGGCTTGCAGTTCCGGATAAGCCTCCATTGTGACATTCAGTTTACCCAGCGCGCCGCGCAGTGCGCCCTCTGCGCTGGCGAGTTGGCCCAGATCGGCAGAGCCAACGTGTCCGTCCTGCATGCCTTTTAGTACGGCTGCGGCGTCATTGCGTGCACTGACAACGGCTTCCAGTGTGGTTCGTTCGTGCTCCATGTAAGCCCGCGCGGTTTCAACCAGGTTGGGTATCAGGTCATAGCGGCGCTTTAACTGCACTTCAATCTGGGAAAAAGCATTGAGATAGCGATTCTTGAGAGTGACAAGAGTGTTATAAATATTGGTGACGTAGATCACCAGGCCAATGAGCACCAGCCAAAAGATAATGGTCGAGACGTCCATCTGGTCTACCCCGGTTATTGATTTTTCGTAGTGGCGTGATCCTGAGACTTATACTGGCGAAGCCACGCGGCATTTTCAACTCGTTAATTGCTGTTTTGCCAGGGCGCCGGCGCGTATGCGTGTAAAAAGTTCCATCTCAATTAGCTTGACTGAACGTGCGTTGCCTTTAAAGATGGTAATAGATGCGCGGTGACATTGAAGTTCTAGCAGCCGTGTTTGGTTTTGGTCTACGGATGGGGCCTTTATGGACAAACGAAAACTGGTGGTGCAGCTGGCCGGGCGTATGGGTGTAGCCGAGGAGAAGGCCGAGGAATGGCTGCAAGCGGTAATGGATTTGCTTCATCAGGCTTACGTTGGCGATGTGGTGTCCGGCGGTGATGCACAGGAGCAGCCTGTAGATCGGTCGCTCAGCAGTCAGGGTTTGCCTGTCTTGCGACCGCTTACACGGGTGACAAAGCTAGCGATTGACGATGAAGTTGCAGTGGCAGTGGATCGTTTTCCCTACAGGGTCGGGCGTTACGAAGTGCCATTGGATCGCTTTCCCTTCAGGGTCGGGCGTGAAGGGCGGGTTCAAGCTGCTACGGGCGTTCGTGGGTTGATGGAACGCCGCCACTCCCCGGCCAAGAAAAATAACGAGTTGTACGTCAAGGATGAGGGTAAGACGGTCAATGTTTCGCGCGAACATTTCCAGATCGAACTAAAATCCGATGGTAGTTACGAATTGGTCGATCGTGGCAGTGCGTGCGGCACAATCGTAGGAAATCGGGCGGTAGGTGGCAACTACCTAGGGGGCCGGTGCCCTCTGAATTTCGGTGATTCGATTGTCGTGGGCACACCGGAGTCGGCGATCGTCTTTGAATTCTCAAGGGTAGATCAGTGAGCTGCGTTTGTTTCGTTGGAGTTGTGCGCAAAAGTGCTCTCGTCGTGGGCCGGCACGATCGCGATGCGCCGATAACGGTGTTGTGGTGATCTGGCGATACAGCCTGACCCGTTAACGATCGCCTGTTGGGCATGTTAGCGTGCTACCAGGGTGCTCACTTCACGCGCTGTGGTAGGTGCCGGTTTAGCTTTCACCGCGGCCCTCTTCAGTGTCCCCGCTGTGCGCGGGATTCATAAAACGTGCCATGAAAGGCGCCGAAAAACTCCCCCAGCTGAGGATGGTCTACCGCCTCGCCGCTGTGGTCCTCGAGAAGGTTCTGCTCGGACACATAAGCGATGTAGGTCTGTTCACTGTTTTCCGCCAGCAAGTGGTAAAACGGCTGGTCCTTGCGGGGGCGCACGTCCTCCGGTATCGATTCCCACCATTCCTCGGTGTTGCTAAAGGTGGGATCTACATCAAAAATAACGCCCCTGAATGGAAAAAGCCGGTGTTTTACTACCTGGCCAATGGTGAACTTTGCATCCCGTTTGAGCATTTTTTACTCCTGATCGACAGAGCGCAAAATAACAGATTTGGGCAGGGAGCGGTGCAAGTCATTTGTCCGGGTAAACAAATACACGCTTGGCGTTGATCGGTAAATCGACTTGTAGGGTGGGATGAGAGTCAGGGTAAAGGGCCAGCGCACGACCGGCCATTTTTATGGATGGTGCCCAGGAGAGGACTTGAACCTCCACGCCCTTGCGAGCACTAGCACCTGAAGCTAGCGTGTCTACCAATTTCACCACCTGGGCATGACTGCGTATCTTCCGCGACAGGGAAGGCAACAGCAAGCGCGGCGACTTTACTTTTCCCGCGCGTCCATGTCAATGCCCAGCCGGTGGTGGCGGCAATACACAACAGAGCGGTGTGGACTGATCTCGCGTATAATTGAGGAAAATCCAACATCGAGAATTTATTACAAGGCCCCTTCTTATGGCCAGGAAAGGCAGAATTGCCGACCCGCACGCAGTCCGCGAAGCGGAGCGCTACGATAACCCCATCCCCAGTCGCGAAGTTATTCTCGAGCTGTTGTCTGATGCGGATAAACCGCTCAGTCATGGTAATATTGGCCAGGCTCTGGGTCTCGATGAGGCGCCACAGCAGGATGCCTTGAAAAAGCGTCTGCGTGCCATGGAGCGCGATGGCCAAATCATGGTGAATCGGCGCGGGGCCTACGCGTTGGTGGATCGCATGGACTTGTTGCACTGTCGGGTGCAAGGCCACCGTGACGGCTACGGCTTTGCTATACCGATGACCGAGGGTGAAGACGTTTACCTTGGGCCCCGTCAGATGCACTTTGTGTTCAATGGCGATGAGGTGCTGGTGCAGGTCACAGGTGAGGACCGACGCGGCCGGCTTGAGGGCAAGGTCGTAGAGGTATTGCAGCGCGGGCAGACATCGTTTGTGGGACGTTACGAGGAAGAGAGCGGCATCGGCTTTGTTATTCCCGATAATGGTCGGATCAGTCAGCAGATATTAATCCCGCCCAACGAGAAAAGTGATGCGCGTCCCGGTCAGGTGGTGACCGTCGAGGTTACGGATTACCCAACGCGCAAGTTGGGTGCCAAGGGTCGCATCGCTGAGGTGCTGGGTGATCATCTGGATCCCGGCATGGAGATCGACGTGGCAATACGTTCCCATGGTATTCCGTGGGAGTGGTCAGAGGAGGTCCTCGCCGAAGCCTCTGCGCTGGAGGACGAGCCGCTGACGGCGGACAAGCAGCACCGGGTAGATTTGCGGAAGCTGGCCTTTGTCACGATCGACGGCGAGGATGCTAGAGACTTCGACGATGCGGTTTATTGTGAAAAGCGCAAGGGTGGCGGCTGGCGTCTGTGGGTCGCGATTGCGGATGTGTCGCACTATGTTACGCCGGGCTCGGCTCTGGATACGGAGGCCGCGCAGCGGGGTAACTCGGTTTATTTTCCCGCTCGGGTGGTACCGATGCTGCCTGAGGCCCTGTCCAATGGGCTGTGTTCCCTGAAGCCTGCAGTCGATCGCCTGTCGATGGTCTGCGAAATGGATCTCGGCCCGCAGGGAGGGCTCGAGGTGTACACGTTCTACGAGGCGGTGATTCACTCCCACGCCCGGTTGACCTATACGCAGGTGGGCGGTGTGCTGGAGAAGGGGCATCACCCCGAAGTGGATGAGGCACGTGTTGCCGATCTCAAGCGGCTGCAACAGCTATACAAGGTGCTGCGCGAGGCGCGCGCGGAGCGCGGTGCAATCGATTTTGAAACGGTAGAAACGCGAATCCTGTTCGATGACTTGCGCAAGATTGATGCCATCGTGCCGGTGATCCGTAACGATGCCCACCGCCTGATCGAGGAATGTATGTTGTGCGCCAATGTGGCGACGGCTCGATTTTACGAAGAGAACAAGTTGCCCGTGCTCTATCGTGTACATGAGGGCCCCAGTGAAGAAAAGCTGGAAGGATTGCGCACATTCCTGAGTGAATTAGGATTGAATCTCGGTGGCGGTACAAATCCCACGCCTGTTCATTA
>CAJQQW010000359.1 GCA_905480565.1 uncultured Halioglobus sp.
TCATCGGCAAGGATGGGCGCCTTAAACACATCATGGACAAGGTCAAGACAAAGAGTCATGACGATGATGTAATCGCGCTGATAAAAGAACTAGGGCTGTAAGTTGATCTCATGCTGAGTTACTTGTTTGAAGATGCGCCAGACTTCGGGGCAGTCAAAGAAATCTCACCAGGTATACTTTGGCTGCGTATGCCGCTGCCGATGGCTCTCGATCATATTAACCTCTATCTGCTAGAGGATGATGACGGCTGGTGGATTATTGACACTGGTATCGCCTTGGGTCCTACGGAGGAACTGTGGGAAGGCGTGTTCGAACAGTATTTTCAGGAGAAGCCGGTCAAGGCTGTACTGTCAACACATTATCATCCCGATCACACCGGGATGGCGGGGTGGCTGTGTGAGCGGTGGCGTGTGCCTTTTTACATGACTGAGGCGGAATACTACGTCGGACTGGCTTTCGGTCGCACAGGGAAGGATCATTTCAACTGGGAGACAGAGCAAAATTTGTTGCGCTCGGGGCGAAACGCAGACCAGGTGAAGGCTGCTCTGGAAAGTTTTAAGGGACTGTCAGCTATCACCAAGCCTATGCCCACCTCGTTCCGCCGACTGACTGACGGGGCATTCCTGACGATCAATGGTAATCGCTGGCAAGTGGTGATCGGCCGTGGCCACTCTCCGGAGCATGCCTGTCTCTACTGCAGCGCCCTTAATATCCTTATTTCGGGCGATCAGGTGATCCCTCGGATTACATCAAATATCAGCGTTGCGGGGTCCGAACCGGAGGGCAATCCTCTCAAGGAGTGGTTTAATTCGCTTGAGCATCTGCAGGATGTGCTGCCTGCCGACGCTCTGGTTTTGCCCGCTCACAATACCCCGTTCTATGGCTTGCATGAGCGCCTGCGTTACCTGGTTGAGCACCACGAAGACCACTTGTTAGCGCTCGAGGAAGCCTGTGTCGAATCGGATCGCAGCGCCATGGATTTGTTACCGGTCATGTTCAAGCGCCCACTGGACGGGCAAAACCTGGGTTTGGCTTTGGGAGAGTGTATTGCACATCTCAACTATCTACATCAGCGTGGCCAGTTACAGCGACATGTCGATGAGTCGGGTTGTCACCGGTATCTTTCTGCGGACGACACGCTGCCCCTGCGTCTGCGTAAGCGCGACCACGGGGCTAAAAATGACGCACCTATGAGAGTATAAATACAGCTATTACAGTTACTTAAGAGGCATATCTTCAGTAATTACGAGAAGCACGTCACTTTCTGTGTCAAGGAGTCAACAGCATGCCCATGCCCAGCGAAATTGGAATCATTGACCTGATGCTCGCGATTCCCGGAGATGACAACAGCAGTTTTTATGACTGGATAAAACCCTTGCTGCTAGACCGTGAAAGCCACGATATGTTCAACATGCCCGCTCAGTACATGTTCAAGGATATTCCGGACACCGGTAAGCATGAGGATTACATCGCTTACACACTGGAGCAGATGGATAAGCACGGTATCGCGCGCGCGATGATAGGGCTGGGGTTTAGTCAGTTGCAGGAGAAAGCCTTAAGGCAGCACCCAGATCGTTTTTTTGCCTCCTACGAAGCCAACCCCAACCGCGGGATGGAGGAAGTGCGGAAGATCGTCGACATGCACGAAAAATTCGATATAAAGGCGGTGACCGCCGCTCCGGCGATGATCTCCCCGCCAGTGCCTGTGAACGATAAAAAATGGTACCCGATTTATGCCAAACTGATAGAGCTGGATATTCCCTTCTGCCCCTGCATGGGAGTGCCCGGTCCCCGTGTACCTTTCGGTCCGCAAAAAATGGAGTTACTGGATGAGGTGCTGTGGTTTTTCCCCGAACTGCGAGTGGTGACTCGCCACGGTTGTGAGCCCTGGACTGATGTGGCTTGGAAAATGATGCTGAAGTATCCAAATTTGCACTACATGACGAGTGCGTTTGCCCCTAAATACTATCCCCCCGATATTATCGACTTCGCCAATAAGCGCGGCAGCGGACAGGTCATGTACGCGGGTTACTTTCCCATGGGGCTATCGCTGGACAGGATCTTTCGTGAGATGCCTGAGGTGCCGTTGCGTGACGAGGTGTGGCCCAAGTTTCTGCGTGATAACGCCGTGCGTGTCTTTAAACTTGATCAATAGGGGACGCTGATGAAATATCTGCCAGTAAACGAGGCGCGTGAATTGCCGGGACTGCGTCTGGTATTAACGGCTGGTGTGCCTGGACCCTGGGGGGAGGCCGCAAAATATATGCTCCAATACAAGGGGCTGGCGTATGTGCCCGTGCACCAGGATGGCGGCGGGGCAAACACCGCGCTGCGCGACTGGACGGGGCAAACCTCGGCGCCCGTAGCGGTGCAGGATGATCTACCGCCCGTATCGCATTGGCTGGATCTGATCAGCTTCATTGATCGGCTTTCACCAGACAAACCTCTGCTGCCGCAGGATGCTGCAGGCAAGTTGCAGGCTATTGGACTATCTAACCTGATCGCTGGTGTCGACGGACTGGGATGGAACCGTCGCCTGCACATGTTAGCGCCGTTGATGGGGATGGATGAACCGCCAGAAGCTATCCTGCGTCTAGGCGAGAAATACGGATGGTCCGATGACGCATTAGCTGAAGCCGATGACAAGCTGGTCGATATTTGTGCCGTGCTGGACGTGGCGCTGGCTCAAGGCGGGGACTACTTCTTGGGTGCCGTCCCCTGCGCCACGGATTTCCACTGGGCTGCATTTTCGGGCATGCTCGAACCGCTGCCACAGGCAGTGAACCCTATGTCTGAGTGGATGCGGGCTGCTTGGAGTAATGCGTCAGATGCGGTGCGCGCAGGCCTGACCTCTCGTCTTGTGGCGCATCGCGACATGATGTTTGACCGTCACATTGCAACGCCGCTGGATTACCTCGAGGATTGATATATGTTGTCGCAGCAAGAATTATCCGATCGTTTCGAAATTCAGGACCTGGTATTTCATTACGCCGATTTAATTGATACCAAGCAGATCGATCGTCTGCGTGATGAGGTTTTTACCGAAGATGCCCATATTGATTATGGTGTGATGGGTGGCAGTGTGGGCGATGTAGATACCACGCTTGATTTTCTCAACTCAGCACTCACCGAAGCGCTGTTTCCTAATTCCCAGCATCTCAATGCCAACGTTCAGATCAAGGTGGATGTTGATAGCGCAACGGGGCGCGTTATGTGTTTTAACCCGATGGAAATGGTGGTTGCCGGCAGTGACAATCAGACCTATTTTCTTGGTCTTTGGTACGTTGATGAGTATCGACGGACGACGCGGGGCTGGCGTATATCACGGCGAGAGGAGGTAAAAAGCTGGGTTTTCAATACCCCGGATTTCATGAACCTCTAATTCAGGAGACGTGACCTGCCATCGGATCGTTCCCGAGTAGCCCTGATTCTAGTTATTTTCGGGTCGTGAGCAACAGAATAATAGGGAAGAGAGGAGGGCGCCGCAAAAAATCTAAAGCGGTGACTGTTGTAGAACGGTGTTCCGCCCAGTCAGGGTGTCTTGCAGGAGTCTTAGGACGTTGGAGGCTGCTTGGTCCAGGCGGGCGGCAGGTAATCAAGGGCCAAATGGTCAACAACATCCCGTAACTGCTGCTCCAGAGAGGTTAGTCTCTCCGGGCCTGCTTTCGAAGCATAGTACGTGCAAACTTCATTGATGACCTCGATACTCTGCGATATCAGGTCAAGGCCCCGCGCGGTAAGCTGTATTTCTTTGGCGCGCTTGTCGTCATTGTCGATGCCCCGTGAAATATAGTCCATTCGCTCGAGCTCCTTAAGCATTTTCCCCATGGCTTGCTGTGTTACCTGTGCGCGTCTCGCGAGCTCCGTTACTCTAACGGCACCTGTGCCGAGGTTGGCGAATACCACATTGTGCGCAGGTCGAATTTGCTCGTGTCCTCGCGCCGAGAGGCCCTGTCGTATGCGACGTTCAAAGTCGCGGGAGAATTCGTGCAGGAGGCGGGGCAAGTTATTCGATAGCAGACGGGCTGCTGCCTGGTTCTGTTCTGCGACTGACTGGTTCACGATGGCCTCCAGAGGAGCGTCTCATTATTACCTGCCGAGCTATAGTTTAGACGCTTTCAGCAATCTGTCATGTTCGCTGGCTTACAGACCGCGTAATTGATTCACGAGGGGCGCATCCGCTACACTGCGACGCTTTTCATGCCTCGGAAGAATGCGCTATGGCCCGAATAATTACCTGCAATACCAATGGGATACGTGCGGCAGCCCGCAAGGGCTTTTTTGACTGGTTGGCCGGGGCAAATGCAGACGTGGTGTGTATTCAAGAGACCAAGGCCCAGCTTGATCAGCTGGGCGACCCCGTGTTTTTTCCGAATGGTTATCACTGCTACTACAATGATGCGATAAAAAAAGGGTATAGCGGCACCGCACTGTACAGCCGGGTAAAGCCGAGGAAAGTTGTGACTAGACTCGGTTGGGATCCGCTCGACTCTGAGGGGAGATACATTCAGGCGGACTACAAGGGGCTTAGTGTTATCTCTCTCTATATGCCATCGGGATCATCCAGTGAAGAGGTGCTGGCCAAAAAAATGCGGTTTATGGATATCTTTCTTGAACACCTGCGAGGATTACGTCGCAAGCGAAGGGAGTTCATCATTTGTGCTGACTGGAATATTTGCCACCAGAACATCGATCTCAAGAACTGGCGCAGCAATCAGAAAAATTCAGGCTTTCTGCCGGCGGAGAGAGCCTGGCTTGATGTTTTATATGATGAGGTAGGCTACGTAGACTCGTTTCGACTTATCAATGACGAGCCGGACCAATATACCTGGTGGTCGAATCGGGGACAGGCCTGGGCTAAAAATGTGGGTTGGCGGCTAGATTATCAGGTGATTACACCGGGTCTGGTGGAAGCGGTACGCGCGTCGGACATCTATAAAGATGAGCGTTTCTCAGACCATGCGCCTCAAATCATGGACTACCATCTCGATATTAACGCTTGAGGCTTTGAGGGTTATAGGCAATCGGCTACGTGGTTTCATCTAGCCGGTTACAGATCATCAGGCCGCGGCCTCGGCGCTTCGTTGCGGGCGCGCCTTAAACATTGTAAATTAGCGTCGATTTTAACGCTCTGAGAAGAGCCTCAGCCGAGAGATTGCCCTGATGAGCTTTTTTATTGCCAGTGCCCACGCTCAAGAAGCCGGAACGTCGCAGCCAGGCGGGGATATGTTCCAGATTTTTTTCCTGGTCGGACTGTTCGTTCTGTTTTACTTTATCGCCATACGCCCCCAGCGCAAGCGCCAAAAGGAACATACTGAGCTGGTCGCCGCGTTGTCCAAGGGTGATGAGGTGGCAACCAGCTCCGGTATTCTCGGCAAGGTCACTGCGCTGGATGATAACTACATGGTGCTGACCGTTGCGAACAACGTGGATATGAAGTTTCAGCGTGTGCACGTGCACGCTGTGCTGCCCAAGGGAACGCTGAAAGAAATCGGCTGAGGATGGGCCTGTCCTACCCACGCAGGATAGACCTGGCTCAAATACCGACGCCGCTTCAGTTTCTGGAGCGCGCATCAAGGCGGTGGGGTCGGGGTCACCGCCTCTGGGTCAAGCGTGATGACTTGACCGGTTGCACGCTGAGCGGTAACAAGGTTCGCAAGCTGGAGTTTATTGCCGCTCACGCAGTTGATAACGGCTGCGACACCTTGATTACCTGTGGCGGCCTGCAAAGTAATCATTGTCGCGCGACTGCGTTCGCAGGTGCGCAGTTGGGCCTTGATGTTCATCTTGTTCTGCGAGGTGACGCGCCGGCCGATAGCGACGGTAACTTACTTCTCGATTATCTGGCTGGCGCCAGGATAAGTTGCTATCCGGCGATACAGTACCGCGAAGAAATCGACAGCTTGTTGGCGCAGTGGCAGGCGCATTATGCGGCAGAGGGCAAGAAAGCACTGGTAATCCCTACAGGTGGCAGCGATGGTATCGGAGTCTGGGGATACATCGCCGCGTGCGAGGAGCTTTCGCAGGACTTCAGCGCGGCGGGGATTTCAGAGGCCCACGTGGTTACCGCGACAGGTTCCGGTGGCACTCAAACTGGTCTCACACTGGGCGCAGCATTGCACAGTCTCCCTGCGACAATCTGGGGCGTGAACGTGTGCGATGACGAAGAGTATTTCCTGCACAAGGTGACTCAGGATGCGGCGGACTGGCGTCAGCGCTACCCTGATGTGCCCGCAGTCGATATTAATCCGAGGGTATTGGACGGCTATGTGGGCAAGGGGTATGCGGTGGCAGATACAGCGGTGTTCGACCTGATGGCGGAGTTGTGTCGATTGGAGGGCCTGGTGTTGGATCCGGTCTACACCGGCAAGGCCTTTTCCGGTATGGTTGCAGAAATTGCCGCTGGGCGTTTTGAGGGCTGCAAGGACATCATCTTTTTGCATACGGGTGGCGTTTTTGGCCTCTTTCCTCAGCGCGCTGCTATGCAGGGCGCCCTCGCGCGGCATACGATAAAATAATAGGGCAGGAGCAGAGCGATCACAGAGTTTATTGCAGAGCTAAATGGCCTGGTTTGGGGCCCTGCCATGTTGGCACTGTTATTGGGTACGGGCATTTACCTCACAATCGGTCTGCGCTTTATGCCCTTGCGCCGCATTCCCGATGGGATCAAATTATTATTGCGAGGTCGGTCGAGCGCTGCAGCGGGCGATATTCCGCCTTTCAGTGCACTGATGACCTCCCTGTCAGCGACGATCGGCACTGGCAATATTGCGGGCGTTGCGACAGCCATTGCGCTGGGCGGCCCGGGCGCTTTGTTCTGGATGTGGATGACCGCCTTGTTCGGGATGGCGACCAAGTATGCAGAAGCGGTCTGTGCTGTGCAGTTCAGAGAGCGGGATGATCGGGGTAATTATTGTGGCGGGCCGATGTATTATATCCGCAACGGCCTGCATCGCCGGTGGCGCCCTCTGAGTGTAGCGTTTGCAATTTTTGGCAGTCTCGCTGGATTTGGTATTGCCAACACTGTGCAGTCCAATTCGGTGGCAGATGTCATGGAGAGCACATTCGGGGTGCCACCGCTTGCGGCTGGCTTGATGCTCATGGTACTCGTGGGCGCGGTAGTGCTGGGTGGAATTCGACGTATTGCCAGTGTGGCGAGTCTGCTGGTGCCCTTTATGGCGCTGGCTTACCTCATCGCGGGCTTGGGCATTGTTTTGTTGAACATAACGGAAGTGCCTGCCGCTTTGAACACAATCGTAGCATCGGCATTTAGTCCTACGGCCGCCACCGGGGGTTTTGCCGGGGCGACTGTTTGGGCGGCGCTGCGCTGGGGCGTAGCGCGAGGTATTTTCTCCAACGAGGCGGGGCTGGGTTCGGCGCCCATAGCCCATGCGGCCGCGCGCACCAATCAGCCGGTCGAACAGGGTATGATCGCAATGTTGGGAACGTTTATAGATACGCTGATTATTTGTACAGTCACGGGTTTGGTTATTGTAATCACCGATGTGTGGCCCAGCGGTGTAAGCGGCGCCAGTCTCACCAGTATGGCTTTTTCCACAGCGTTGCCAGGGGGCGATTATATCGTCGCTTTAGGGTTATGCCTGTTCGCGTTCACCACTATGATCGGCTGGTCTTTTTACGGTGAGCGTTGCATGGTATTTCTTTTCGGCACCCGTGCCATATTGCCCTTCAGGGTCGCCTGGGTTCTGGCCGTGCCGGTCGGTACGGTGTTCAAGCTTAGTACGGTATGGTTAATAGCGGATACACTCAATGCGCTTATGGCTATTCCCAACCTGATTGCATTAATCTTGCTGGCGCCATTGGTATTCCGCTTGACGCGTGAATATCTGGTCCAGCCGCAAGGACAGGCGCGCTAACACGTTGCCTCACAGGAGAAGTCGCGCCAGATATCGGGAGCGTTTTCATGGCGGAAATACTGAATAGCACGCAGGAATGTGTGGAGCGAACTATTGACCGTCAGGGCAAAGACCTGGTTATTGCTGCGCCGCTGGGGCTGGGCAAGCCAGTGCAACTGCTTAACGCATTTTATGAGCGAGCGCTTTCTGACCCTACGCTGTCTTTGCACATTGTCACCGCACTTTGCCTTGAAGTACCCACGCCAGCGAGTGAACTCGAAGCTGCATTTTTCGCACCGCTGCGACAGCGCTTGTTCGGGGACTACGAGGAACTCAGTTTTTACACTCCTTACCGCGAGGCTCGTCTGCCCGACAATATTCGCGTGACTGAACTCTATCTGCGCGCGGGTTCGATGAAGGGCAGGCCTGCCGCACAGCGCAGCTATATCGCCAGTAATTACACTCATATCGCACGCGATATGTTGGATCTTGGCGTTAATGTTCTGGTACAGCTTGTTGCCTGTCGTGATGCGGAAGAGGGGCTTGCACTGAGTCTGTCCAGTAACGCCGATTTGAGCCTGGAAATACTGGATCTGCCGCGCGCGTCAAGGCGGCGTCCACTGTGTCTTGCGCAGGTTCATGAAGACTTGCCCTACATGGAGCTGGATGCCGAGGTGCCCGTCAACGTGTTTGATCTGGTGGTGCGTAATAAGGCATACGACCGTACGCTTTTTGCGGTGCCAAACGCGGCAGTGCCCGCTCGAGACTACGCTATGGCGATCCATGCAAGCAGCCTGATTCCCGACGGAGGTACCCTGCAGATCGGTATTGGTGCATTGGGCGATGCGCTTGCACAAGCCTGTATCCTGCGGGAGGAGGAGGGTGATAGTTATTCTTCATTGCTCGATAAGCTGGATCGTGCCAAAGCAACGCCACGCCATTGCGAGGCTTTCAACAAAGGACTTTATGTCTCTACTGAAATGCTGGTGAACGGCGTTCTTCATTTGATTGAGCGCGGTGTCGTTAAGCGCAGGGTGTATGATAATTTAACGCTGCAACAGGGAATTAATGAAGGCAGTATTTCAAAACGAATTGACGAGCGCCTATTCGTCTACGCTCGTGACCACGGCCTTATGCCGCGTCAATTGGATAAGGGTAGCCTGGAGCATTTGCAATACTGGGGTATCTTGCCGATAGACGTCAAACTCGGCGGTGACCGCTTATCCATCGATGGCAGCGGTATGCCCAACGACATGGATAACGCAGAAGTGCGTGAGGCCCTATTGACCATGGTTGATGGCGATGTCCTGCGTAACGGACGGTTGCTGCACGCAGGTTTTTTCCTCGGCCCGAGGGACTTCTATCAGCGGCTGCGCGACCTGACGCCACGGCAGCGTCAGGAAATCTGTATGACAGGCGTGCGTCGCACCAATCAGTTGTTACTTGACTACCCACTTTACAGTGCCCAGCGTCAGGGTGCGCGCTTCATTAATACGGGCATGTTGGTATCGCTGGACGGATCGGTTGCATCTGATGCGTTGGAAGACGGTACCGTTATCAGCGGCGTAGGTGGTCAATACAATTTTGTGGCAATGGCTCACGATCTACCTGGGGCGCGCTCTATCCTGTGTATTCGCAGTACTCGCGGCGAGGGCAAACAACTGCAGTCGAATGTGGTGTCGAGCTACGGCTACACAACTATTCCGCGCCACCTCCGGGATATTGTCGTAACTGAGT
>CAJQQW010000360.1 GCA_905480565.1 uncultured Halioglobus sp.
AGGAGGAAACTACATGGGCGTTTTAGTTGGCAAGCCAGCACCGGATTTTGATGTCGCAGCAGTACTTGGTACCGGAGAAATCGTTGATTCTTACAAGCGGTCGGAGGCTATGTCCGGTAAGTACGGCCTGGTTTTTTTCTACCCGCTGGACTTCACCTTTGTCTGTCCCTCAGAGCTGATCGCTCTGGATCACCGGATGGATAAGTTCCGTGAGTTGGGTGTGGAGGTAGTAGCCGTGTCCATCGACTCTCAGTTCACTCACAACGCTTGGCGCAATACTTCCGTTAATGACGGTGGTATTGGCTCGGTGACATACACCATGGCAGCGGATGTCAATCACGATATTTGCCGCGCCTACGACGTTGAAAGTGGAGGCGGTGTTGCATTCCGCGGAGCTTTCCTGATCGACACCGAAGGTAATGTTCGCTCGCAGCTCGTTAATGACCTGCCTCTGGGGCGTAACATTGATGAGCTCATCCGCCTCGTTGAAGCCTTGCAGTTTCACGAGGAGCATGGCGAAGTGTGCCCCGACGGCTGGCAGAAGGGTGACAAGGGTATGGACGCGTCTCCTGACGGGGTTGCATCCTACCTTTCGGAGAATGCAGACGGCCTGTAGCCCGATCCTGATGCACTGACTGGAAGCGGGCTTTATGCCCGCTTCTTTGTCTGTAGGGGCGCAGCCGGTGTCTCCCGACCATTTTTAGGGCCGCAGTGCCCAGGGTGACTGCGGGCGCAGCGGCTAAAGTAACTGGCTCAGCCTGTGCTCAACCAGCGGCAGCCGGTCATTGCCAAAGTACATGTCGTCACCGTTGATGAACACAGTGGGCGAACCATAGCCGCCGCGCTGAATAAGTTCATCTGTATTTATCCGCAGTCGATCTTTGTATTCCTGATCGTTGATCGCGCTGAAGAAAGCCTCAGTGTCCAGGCCAACGCGGTCGCAGACGGCGCTGAGGACCTCGTCGTTGGCGATATTGGGCGTATCGCTATTCCAGTAAGTTTCGAACACGTCTCGCGAGTAAACCACCAGTCGGTCTTGCTCCTGTGCATATAAAGCGCCCCGCATCGCCTTGACGGCGTTGATGGGGTGACCGGGCGGCATAGCGACACTGAGCCCGCAAAGTGCCGCCCAGTCTTGAAGATCCTTGAGGTAGTACTTCAGGCGGCGGCTGTTTTCAGCGTTGAACATTTTCTCGCGGTCGGCGTAAACCTCCTGGTTCACGGCATTGAATACGCCGCCCACCAGAATCGGTCGCCAGCGAATGGCCACATCCAGTCGTTCCGCAATTGGTATCAGCCGGGTGAAGGCAAAATATGTCCAGGGGCTCGAACAATCGTAGAAACATTCCAGACTGGGGTGCGCTGCCATAGGGTCTCTGTGTTATTCAGTGCCGCACGAGCTTAGCACATCAGTGACGGCGATCAGGTATAATCGCTTGATGTGGCGTGTAACCGGATAGACCGGCAATGGATATTGACAAGTACATGAATGAGCTGGGTGCTGCGGCCCGGTCGGCCTCCCGCGCTGTGGCGGCCTCTTCGACGGATGTGCGCAATCGAGCACTGCTGGCCGTGCGTGACGCGCTGGACAGCGCTCGTGATGATGTGACCGAGGCGAATGCGGCAGACCTTGAACGGGGCCGCGAAAAAGGTTTGGACGCGCCGCTGTTGGATCGGCTTGAACTGACTCCGGCGCGCATCGACGGTATGCTGGAGGGTCTGATTCAGGTGGCAGCTCTGCCTGACCCGGTGGGCAGTATTGCGGACATGCGGCGCATGCCGAGTGGTATTCAGGTTGGGCGCATGCGAGTACCGCTCGGTGTGATCGGTATTATCTATGAATCGCGCCCCAATGTTACCGTTGAGGCAGCCAGTCTGTGTCTGAAATCGGGCAACTCAGCAATATTGCGGGGTGGCTCTGAATCTTTGCAGTCCAACACGGCGATCGCAGCCTGCCTGGAGGCAGGGCTCAGGTCAGTAGACCTGCCCACCGCATCGGTGCAGGTCGTCGCCACAGCGGATCGCGCCGCCGTGGGCCGGTTGATAACCATGCCGGAGTTTGTGGATGTCATCATTCCCCGGGGAGGGAAGGGGTTGATCAAGCGTATCAGCAAAGATGCCTGCGTGCCGGTAATCAAGCACCTGGATGGAGTCTGCCACGTCTATATTGATGATGAAGCGGACATCGACATGGCTATCGGCATCGCTGTTAACGCCAAAACCCAGCGCTATGGCACCTGTAACACGATGGAAACGTTGCTGGTGGCTTCCTCTATCGCTGATACGATACTGCCGCCACTGGCGAAGGCCTATGCAGAGGCGGGAGTGGAACTGCGTGGCTGTGCGCGTGTGCGACAAACCCTGCCCGACATCAAGTCAGCCAGCCAGGAGGACTGGGGAGAGGAGTACTTGGCACCCGTTCTCGCGGTCAAGGTAGTGAACGGCATCGACGAGGCAATTACCCACATCGAGACATACGGTTCCCAGCATACCGATTCGATAGTGACCCGAGATCACGCGCGCGCGATGCGCTTTCTCCGGGAAGTGGATTCCAGTTCGGTGATGGTGAATGCGTCGACGCGCTTCGCCGATGGGTTCGAGTACGGATTGGGTGCCGAGATCGGGATTTCTACTGATAAGCTGCATGCGCGTGGGCCCGTTGGACTGGAGGGCCTTACCAGCGAGAAATTCGTGGTGCTCGGGGAAGGGCAGTTGCGCACTTGAGTGCCGGTCACGCATCCGTTGGAGGCCTCCAGGGTGTTTTCGGCGGTACGTTTAATCCGGTGCATTTCGGCCACCTGCGCTCGGCGCTGGAGCTGGTAGAGAGCTTGCAAATGGAGCACCTGCGCCTGATGCCCAGTGCGCGCCCGCCGCACCGGGAGGCGCCTGATTGTAGCGCCGAGCACCGTGCCGCTATGCTGCAGCTCGCGGTGGCCGGCGAGCCCCGTTTATCCTGTGATCCGAGAGAATTGCAGCGCTCTGGCAAGTCCTACACGATTGACAGCCTGTTGGAGTTGCGCGCCGAACTGGGAGAGGAGGCAGGCTTGTGCATGGTCTTGGGCTGTGACGCCCTGCTGGACATTGCCCAGTGGCACCGCTGGCAGGCTCTGCTGGATTGCGCGCACATTATTGTGCTGGCGCGTCCGGGGTGGGTGCTGCCGCAATCCGGTAAAGTAGCGCAGTGGCTGGCAGCACATCGACTGGAAGACAGCGCAGCACTGCGCCAACGCCCCGCCGGCGGTATTCTGATCACAGAGCTGCGCCCACTCGCTATCTCCTCCACGGAGATTCGCGAGTTGCTGCAGCGGCGACGCTCCGCGCGCTACCTTTTGCCGGAGCCGGTGCTGGACTATATTCAACGTAATTCCCTTTACCAGTGATACCAAAGGATCACTTATGACACAGCCTGTAGCCTCCTATGGAGACTGAAAACTTCGTCAATTTTGTAGTTGATTCCCTCGAGGACCTGAAGGCCGTGAATACCGTTACGGTCGATGTGCGCGACCTGACTGATGTCATGGACTTTCTGGTCATTGCCAGTGGGACATCCAATCGACACGTGAAATCGCTAGCCAGTCATGTGGCGGTTGAGGCCAAGAAGCAAAGCGTCCGGCCGCTCGGCTCAGAGGGTGAGTCCGAGGGCGAGTGGGTGCTGGTCGACTTTGGTGAAGTAGTGGTGCACGTGATGCTGCCTGCGACCAGAGATTTTTACGATCTCGAGCGTCTCTGGACGCACCCCCAAGCGACAGACTGATGCGCATATCTATTATTGCGGTGGGCACGCGTATGCCTGCCTGGGTCCGCGAGGCCGTGGAGGAATACTGTAAGCGATTGCCTCGTGAAATAGCGCCCCGCTGGTGCGAAATTCCCCCGGCAAAGCGTGGTAAGGAATACTCGCAACAGCGGGCCAGCCTGACGGAGGGCGAGCAGGTGCTAAAGGCGATTCCCTCGGGCGACAGGGTCATCGCGTTGGAAGTCGGCGGCAGGCGGATTAATACGGAAAGCTTGGCGCAGAAGCTGCAGGAATGGCAGCTCTCAGCAAATAACTATAGCCTACTGATAGGTGGCCCGGACGGTTTGTCAGAGGCCTGTCGTGAGCGGGCAGAGGTGTGCTGGTCCCTGAGTGACCTGACCCTGCCCCACCCTCTGGTTCGGGTGATTCTGGCAGAGCAGTTGTATCGGGCTTGGACAATCACCGTCAACCACCCGTATCATCGCGCCTAGACTCACGACTTTCACGTTACAAAGGTTGGATGTCGCCCTAATCAATGCAACCGCAGTTCGACTTGAAAGACCCCCGACTCGAGACCCGCATCTACGGCGTGCGGACTGTTCTCGCGATTTGTTTGGTGGCCGCCTGTCTGACGGTCATACTGACCCGTTATCACAGTCTGCAGATCAAAGGCTACGACACCTATAGCACCCAGTCCGAGGCCAACCGGGTCCAGTTGCAGCCCCTGCCGCCAAGGCGCGGCCTGATTTACGATCGCAACGGTATCCTGCTGGCGGACAACCGGCCCAGCTTTACATTGTCCATTGTGCGGGAGAGCGCGGTGGATCTGGAGGAGACGCTGGCAGAGCTGCAGGCTCTGGTTCCCGTGACTCAGAGTGATCTCGAGAATTTCCGCGAGAAACTTAAGCGCACCCGCGCATCAGAGGCAGTGCCTCTGCGCTTTCGCCTCTCGGAGGAGGAGCGGGCGCGCCTTGCGGTCAATCGTTTTCGGTTGCCGGGCGTGGTCGTGGAGGCGCAATTGCTCAGGCACTATCCCCACGGGGAGTTGTTCTCTCATGCCCTGGGTTATGTAGGACGCATTAACGAGCGTGAAGCGCAGGAGCTGGATGAAACCGATTACCGCGGTACCTTTCACGTAGGCAAGGTCGG
>CAJQQW010000361.1 GCA_905480565.1 uncultured Halioglobus sp.
AGACGGAGCAACACACGAAAAGATCTACAATGTCGCATGGTCAACCGGACGCGACATCGACACTGAGGGCCAATTGCCTCCCGTAGGAAACACTGTTGATCTCGAAGCCGCAAACTGGACCAATACTATTGGAGCATCAGAACTGGCCACCGTTTGGATCGATCCAGATTTCGATCCGAAGGATAAAGCATTTTACTATGCCAGAGTCATAGAGATTCCTACACCACGGTGGGTGGTCTACGACAAGCTACGTTATGGCAGCGAAATACCGGAAGGTGCAAATCTTATTCAACAAGAACGGGCCTACACGTCACCCATCTGGTATGAGCCCTAATCGCCAAGTTACGGCTACTGGCAACCTGTATTCACGAGCTTTAAGGCACACTCACTCAAGGTTGCGATAAGCCTCAACAACGGGTGCAAACTCGGTGGGCGTGGAGCCATGTATAACCACGCCATCGGCGCCATTAGCAAGCTGCTGCTTCCACGCCTGAGCGCAGTCGGCCGCAGTGCCACAAGCCGCTGTCAGCCATTCATCAGGGATTAGTGCGCTGATTTTTTCCAACTGATCAAGGCTGGCAACGCTATCGATACCCCCCGGCATCGAACTAATGATTGAATTGTTGCGGAATTCCTCCAAAATTTTTGCGTCCCATCCGTTCAACGCAATAAGCATCTCTGCATATCCTGGTGCCTGCATGTACGTAGCCATGCGGGCCACCATCTTGCGCAGATAATCTTCCCGATCAGGGTTGAGTGCTGTAGCCTGAACGGAGTAGATTTTGACACTAGCAGGATCTCTACCCGCGGCTTCAGCACCTTCCTGAATCAAGCCCCTGGCACGGCGCAGACCTTCATCACTAATAAATGTATGCAAATGAACTCCATCGAAGTGAGCACCAGCGAAGCGCAGGCTTTTGGGTCCAAACCCAACAAAATGAACCGGTATATCGACGTCTAACCAGTCTCCCATGCTTAGATACGGCAGCCTTCCCATAGGCCCTTCGTAGCCCATTACCTTCTCTCCCTGCCACAACGTGCGCAGAATTTTCAGTCCATCTACCAACTGTTTGTTGGTCACGGTGCTAAGTCCCATGAGGTCATTCCGTATGCCCACTCCCCGGGCCAGCCCCAACTCAAAACGTCCTCCGGACAGGTAATGCAAACTAGAACACATATTAGCCAGAACCATCGGGTGTCGAGTGTGAAGATTCGTGCCCGCCGTCGCCACCCGGAGATTGTTGGTTACGGATAACGCCGCTGCGCATATGACACCAGCATCTTTTACATCGAACCGCTCCGACAGCCATACCCGACCTAATCCCATGGATTCTGCCTGGCGCGCTTCTGTAATCGCATCGGCCGGGGTTGTCGTATGGCCGGGAAGCAGATAGCAACTAAGCTCCTCAAATTCAGACAGGCTGCCCATATCTACACTCCATAACTCTACTCGGTGAATCGTAATCGCCAGACGCCGCTGGACAACGGTGATAAATCAAATCTATAAACTATTATCAATACAAATCGTATACCTCGAACAAGCGGCCTGCTTCACTTCTCCAAAAGAAGCATAATTTGGTGCGGGTTTAATCAAATTCCGGTCAATCGGCGACACAGTAAAAACAGGTTCCTCACCGCAAAAGCCTGATGATAAATTACTGGGGCCGACCGCGGTATTTTCTCGAAAAAAATGGCGACCCGTCGAGTACTCATTCAAGGATGATCAACCCAGCAGTGCGCGCCAGCCCTTAGCGCGCAATGGACGCCACGCATCCGCAGCATAAAGTATCCATGCGATCAGTAAAAACTGCGCTGGAATTCGACCCCACAGTACGGCAGGAGGCGCCTGAGAGCCAAACATGGGTAAATTATTTATGGCCATATTGATATTGGCGGCCAAAACCATAATGCAGAACAGCGACAGCCACAACGCGGTGGACTGACGAGTTGGTTTCCAGAGCAGGAAACCTGCGAAAAAAAATTCCATGATGCCGGTTATCCACACAATTTCTCTGGCAAATGGGAGCGGAGTGATCGCAGCAAGGCCCGCTGTATGAGTAAAGTGCAATAGGCCGGCCACAAAAAATCCGAGCGCAATTGCTACGGTTGATAGAGTCCGTAAAGTGCCAGTGCGGGGGGAATCATTATGAATCATCGACGAGCCTCTTTCTATTATGCTACAGACTGCCTACACCGCTTTCAGCGCAAGTACTAACTCTGCGCTTTTTGTACCGCCAACTTCGACCGTTACCTTACCGGCGTCGTTTCTTGGAGCCAAGGTCAACATACTGCAGCAGAAATGTTATGTGAAAAACTGTCATTGCAGAGTGTCTCGCGCAAACGTGGCATCAGCCCAACTCGCTATTTAAGAAGAGAGCCGAGCAATCCCCGAAATAGCTTCCGACCCAAACTGCTTCCCGCGGCGCGAGCTACACTTTTTAAGAAAGCCTCGCCGGCACTTTCGCGCGTCCTGGAGCTTTTTTTCGCCGACTTGTCGGCCTTGCCAGAACGCTCAGCCAGCTCCGCTTCCTGCTCCTCTTTCTGCCGCAGGGCAGTACGCTCCATCAGGATTTCATGCGCGGAACGCGGGTCGACGGCCTCCGCATACCGCTTTTGATTTATATCCGCGCCGATAATGAGCGCCCGCTCCTCCGCTGTAGCTGCCCCCATACGCGAGTTGGGCGGACGTACTAATGTACGTTGCACCGGGGCGGGAATACCTTTGTCCTGGAGCGTAGAAACCAGCGCTTCACCCACGCCTAACTCGCTGATAGCGGTGACGGTATCAAGAGCAGGGTTTTCACGGAATGACTGCGCTGCAACATTGACAGCTTTTCTTTCTTTCGGCGTGTAGGCGCGCAGTGCGTGTTGTACGCGGTTCCCCAATTGTCCAAGCACGCTGTCGGGAATGTCGCTCGGGCTCTGGGAGATAAAATAGATACCAACACCCTTTGAACGAATCAGACGAACAACCTGCTCGATTTTTTCCAGAAGTATTTTCGGTGCATCGCGGAATAGTAGATGAGCCTCGTCGAAAAAAAACACCAGCACAGGCTGCTCTGGATCTCCCAGTTCAGGTAGTGTCTCAAATAACTCGGACAGCAACCAAAGAAGAAAGGTTGAATAGACTCTTGGATTCATAATCAAGGCTTCAGCCGCCAGGATGTTGATCATCCCCCGACCATCGCGAGACGTGCGTATAAAATCCTGTAGCTGAAGGGCAGGCTCACCAAAAAAGCTTTGACCTCCCTCTCTCTCCAACATCAGCAGTCGACGCAAAATAGCATTGATAGACGCTGTCGAGACGTTATAACCCGGACCCATTTCTTTACGATGTTCACTCAGGAATTCCAACGAGGTCCGCAGGTCTTTGAGATCAACCAGCAACATGCCCTGCTCATCGGCATATTGAAAGACCAGCATCACAATGCTCTCTTGAGTCTCATTCAGATTCAGCAGCCGGGAAATCAGCTGCGGGCCCATTTCGGAAATAGTAGAACGAATCGGAGTTCCCTTCTCTCCGAAAAGATCCCAGAACGCCACGGGATAGTCCCGCTGCACATAATTCTTCATGCCAATCTGCTGCACCCTTTCTTCCACCTTGGGGTTGGCTGTGCCTGCCTGCGATATACCTGAAAGATCTCCTTTCACGTCAGCCATGAAAACTGGCACCCCAAGATCCGAAAAACCCTCGGCCAGGCATTGCAGCGTTACGGTCTTACCTGTACCGGTGGCGCCCGCGATCAGTCCATGACGATTGGCATAGCGGGCGTTGAGCGTGACGTGCCCGGCATCGGAGCCGCCAATAAGAATACCTTCCGTCATGTTTCGTCTAACCTTGTTGTGGGCTGTTGAATCTGCATCCAGTATAGTGAAGCACGGCTTAGGTAGCGACAGGAATATGCGATGCGCTGGAAACGCGGAAGACGCAGCGGTAATGTCGAAGACAGAAGAGGAAATGGCACTCACATGAGTGCCAGTGCAGCCCCGGCACTCTTGCGAGTGTTACCCATACTACTGCGCAGTAAAGTGGGCCGCATCATACTCATCGGTGGTGTCGTTGTTATTTTCGGCGGCCAGATGCTCGGATTAAATACCCTTTCACTGCTGACCGGAGAACAATCCGGTCATGGTCAAAGCTTACCAAGGCAAACCGCAGGCGACGAGGAAATGGTCGACTTTGTCTCTGTGGTGCTGGGCGATACCGAGCAGACCTGGCAGCAGTATTTTTCGCAAATGCAGCGAGAATACCGTTATCCGAAGCTTGTATTGTTTAGCGGCAGTGTGCGCTCTGCCTGCGGTCAGGCCAGTGCAGCGGTCGGCCCATTCTATTGCCCCAGCGATCAAAAGCTCTATCTTGATCTGTCTTTTTTTCAGGATCTCGCGCAAAGGTATGGAGCACCGGGGGATTTTGCTCAGGCTTACGTAATCGCCCACGAAGTCGGCCACCACGTGCAAACGCTATTGGGCATAAGTGGGCAGGTGCAGCAGGCAGGTGAGGGTCGCAGCAAGGCAGAGATTAACGCGCTCTCTGTGCGTCAGGAACTTCAGGCAGATTGTTTTGCCGGCATCTGGGGTTATGCCGCCAGTCGCGAGCGTCAAATGCTGGACCCTGGTGATCTTGAAGAGGCTCTTCAGGCGGCGGCGTCCATCGGAGACGACCGCCTGCAACGCGAGGCGGGAGGAGTCGTGGTGCCGGACAGCTTTACCCACGGCACATCGGCCCAACGGATGCGTTGGTTCAAAGCTGGCTTTGAGACCGGCGACCTCAACGCCTGCGATACGTTCTCCGCAGAGCGCCTATAGAAAACCGACCTGAATAGCCTTACGTGCTGCCCCCTAACCCGCCACTTTTCCTAAACTGCGCGACCATTTGACGAGTGAACTGTGCAGCACAAATACCTAACACCGGCGAGGCTAACGGAGCTTGGCACCCATTGCGGCGGCGCTTGAAGCTAACCCCGATACAGCCCCTTGCCGGAGATTTTTGGTAAATTGAAGGCCGACACCAAACCGGGGGCATGCTCTATAACAGCTGGAATGGCATTGACGATGGCAGTCGCGGTTTGTATGACCCCGGCTACAGCATGGTCGCCATGTTTGTCTTCCATATCCATATTGACCACCATTTTTGGCTCACCTTCGATGGTGACCCGGTAGCCTTTACCCTGCGGCCACTCAGGGGCAATGTTGTCGGTAATCCGAGTGATATGTTCCAACACGATCGCGTCTTTACCCCCGATAACACCACGAACCTCAAAGCGCATGGCACCGGTAGTGCCTTTTTTAAAAACGCCCATCGCGTTTTCGGTGTCGGCTTCCAGCGGGAGACGCTCATGGACCTCATACACTTTTTCAAGCTCTACTCCCAAGCCAGCGGCAACGGACCGAACGGCTCCGCCCCAACCCAATGAGAGTGCGCCAGGGGCAAACAACATGCACTCATGGTCGATGGGATGGCCAAAGCCCATGACCTCTCGGATAGTGTCTTCCTGTTCATAGGTGGCATAGTTGATAATTTCCTGCATACGGATGCTGGTCCAATATTCTGACAAGCCCGTGAAAACCAAAGGCATCGTATCATTGGCAAACCCCGGATCGATGCCATTGTTAAAGCAAGTCGTCTGTCCCTCTTCGCAAGCCGCCTTCACCGGCTCCGCCAAGAAAGCAACATCAGGATTATTCGGTTCTTGCAGCATGAACAGCGAGCTCGCCACCACATTGACGCCCTGTTGCAAACAGCGCGCCTGATCCTTGGCCGCTTCCATCATACGGGTCTCAGAATGCGCTGTGTAGCATACGCAGTCGGGCTTCAGAGCCAGTACCGCGTCGATATCGGTAGAGGCAAGCACGCCGATGGGAGCATCAAGTTCTGCCAGCTCGGCGACGTCCTTTCCCGCTTTGTTATCACTGCTGACTATGTGCCCGACAAGGACTAGCTCCGGATGATTTACAACTGCCCGAATAGCATATTTTCCAACATTGCCGGTACCCCAGGTAACAACTTTATATGGCACGGTAGCTCCTATTGCATTAATTCAGCAGGTTCATTATTGACTGTCGTTTTCTCGCTTCGCTGGCATGTGCCCGACAGCCTCGCGACGGAACCAGTTTCGTCGGCTTCAGCCAGGCCAATGATCTTAGCGATTTTTTGTGCTTGGCAGCGATAAATGCGTCCTAATTCCGAGCAACGCCAACAAAAACACGGGGGTAGTTCCATTTTTCATACGCCCACGACGATTTTTTGCTAACCTAATTTACTCGGCGAGTATTTACCGGAGACTGCATGCATCATCTACTCATATCCCTTTTAGCCATAGTGCTCAGCGCTTGCAGCAATAGTAGTAATGACAGCTCGCTTGGCCTTGTCTCGCTCAACGACGCTCCCGGACCTT
>CAJQQW010000362.1 GCA_905480565.1 uncultured Halioglobus sp.
CGAAGCGATCGCCCTCGTAGAGGCACACCGCCGCGCCGGCCATCGTCTGGTGATAGTTAGTGCAGCCACCCACTATCAGATAGACCCGATCGCCCGGGTGCTGGGCATAGAAGAGGTCTGCTGCACCGGCCTGGAAGTCGACAACGGCATATTTACCGGCGCAACACTGGCACCACTTTGCTACGGAGAGGGCAAGGCCATGGCAGCGCGACGGGTGTGCAAACGGCTCGGTGTTGCGTTCAAGCACTGCTGGTTTTACTCGGACTCCATCGATGATCTGCCCCTGCTGAGCAAGGTGGGAAACCCTGTAGCCGTCAATGCCACGGAGCAACTGAGGACGCACGCCAGCGAGCAGGGTTGGACCCAACTGCAATTCAAAACCCGCGGCATGCCCAGTCTGGAAACCGAATTTCGCACCCTGCTGACACTGCAAACCGTGGCGGCAACCACTGCCTGGTGCGCTCTCGGCGAGCGAATGGGCATCAAAAAACTGGCACCTCCCAACCTCGTGACACAAATGGTGGGCGAAATCGGCAGCGGGTTTGCGGGTATCGATATCGAGGTAGAGGGGGCCGAGCACCTGACCCGGAACAGACCAGCCGTTTTCATTTTCAATCACCAGAGTATGCTGGATGCGATGGTGCTGGCACACCTGCTCCGCCGGGATGCAGTTGCCGTATGCAAAAAAGAGCTCGCCACAAACCCCTTTACCGGCGCACTGCTGCGCCGAGCCAATACTCTCTTCGTCGATCGGGAGAGTGCCAATCAATCGGCCTTACTGAAAGAGTCTCTGGACGTGCTCAATAGCGGCCGTTCACTGGTCATATCGCCAGAGGGCACACGTTCAACACTCGGGGAGATACAGCCCTTCAAACACGGAGCTTTTTACCTTGCCAAAAAGGCGGGTGTGCCGGTAGTGCCTGTGGTGCTTCACAACGTGAAGGATGCCTTACCCAATGGCGGCCTGCTGATACGAGCGACTACGATAAGGGTAACGGTCCTGCCCCCAATGGAACCGGCCCGGATGGGCGGCGTACGCAAGGCCTGTGAAAAAATGGAGCAAGCGTATGACCGTGTGCTGGGGCAGTCCGAGATTGCCAACCTGCCCTCAGCCCTGCGACGAGCCGGCTGAGGCAGGAGAACCGCAGGGGCTGTAGGGATTTAAGGCTGCTGCAACACCTGCCGCTGCAATAACTGGAAGTCCGGCAGCGACAGTGTCCCGTCAAAGTCGAGATCGCACACGATCTGTTCATTGGCGGAGAGCACGGCACTATTTAACAGGTGTTGCTGCAGCAAGAGTAAATCACCCACACTGCGGCCCGCGACCGAATCCACGTCACAGGGAAACTGAGAAACCCCTGGATCAGTACCCGCGGCGACCTCCGCACCGTCCGGTACACCATCGTCGTCACTGTCAGCGTCGTTGGGGTCGATACCCAACGCGATTTCTGTACCATCCAGTACACCATCGGCATCACTGTCGGGATTGTTGGGATCGCTGCCCGTATCACTGGCGTCGATAAAAACACCAGTGCCTGTTTCAACATCATCGGTCAGCCCGTCCTCGTCAGTGTCGACAGGGGCGACTGACGACACCACCAGTGAATTGATACGGAACGTGGCATTGCCGATCGCTCCACGATTCGGCGTACTGACGGAAAAACTGGTCACCTCTTCGCCGACACTGTACTCCCAGTTGGAAAGGTCTCCACCAGTGCGGCTCGCATTGTTCTCATCAATCGTCGTTATGCCGCCGCCGTTAAGTGACAGTTCAGCTCGTTCACTGGTAGCAATCGGCTCGAATAGATCGAAGGCAATACTGTCCAGAACAACCGCTTCGCTGAAGGTGAAAGATAGTGTCTCACGACTGGAACCGGTCCAGTAATTATCGAGGGCACCGTCGTCCAAGGTGCCCGTATGATTACCGAGCCCCGATGAACCCTGAGTCACACTACCCGAACTGGCAACAATACTGAGACTCACGGAGCTGCCATCGCCGGGATTAAACGTGTATTGCGTCGGTCCGCCGCTGGTAAAGTCGATGGTGGCAGGCGGACCGGGAGGCGGCGTACCCCCCGTAATCAAGGTGATCGTCTGCTCTATGGTGGCTCCCGAATTAGAGTCGCGCACCGCAAACGTCGTCATGCCCAGGGGGGACAGGTCAAACGTGATGGGGTCAGCAAGAAACTCCGTACCAAACGCGCTGGTGACGCTGCCGCAGCCGTTCACCAATCCACCATTATTAGTACAGTTGATTAATTGGCTGCTGCCAGTGACACCACTGAGGCTATCAGCAGAAAATACCCCTGTGATGGTAGCAATGGTATCGGTAGTGGTGTCGGTAAAGCCCGTAACGGTGGTCGTTGTAAGGTTCAGCGTTAGCGTACCCGCCGCCGTATCAAGTGTTGCGGTGCCGCTGCCACTGCCGCTGCCCGATGTGACACCTGATACGGCAATCGATTGACTGACACTGAAGGATGTTGCAAAAGCCACATTGCAAAGCGAGGCCAAAGCCATGACCAGCACCCCGGCAAATTTTTTGACAGGAAAAACAAACACTGGCATCTCTCCCTATAGATCCGCGTTGTGCGTCAGCACAGGCGAGATGCCCGTAAGAATCGAACCATCTGTGCCAATATAGTAACTATTGGCAGCATTGATACTGAAACTGGCTTTAGCCTGTTGCACCACTGTGGTTAAGGCCGGCTTGAAATACAGCAGTTTTACTGCGAGGCCAGAAAGCGGCGTAGTATTTTGCGTCGCGTTTGCCTCATCGGAAAAACCCGCTGCGTTCAACAGCGTTACATAAATAGTGCCGGTGCCATCCCCATTCGCAACATGATTGTAGTTGAGCTGCACATAGGGGTTATGATCCACTGGCACAACCATAGGCTCAGCACCCACTGCGAAGAAACTGTCGTCGTTGTATTCAATTTCGAGGAAAGCACCCCCGGCTTGACTGACCCCGGTAAGACTGTCCGGCGCAATCAGAAAGTTATCTCCGTACTGGGTATAAGCCACAAACTGACGGTCATAGTCGATATCACGAGCCGAGGTGCCAGCGATGATCTCTAAAGGTATGGCGCTGAGGTCCCCCTCCAACGCATCGGCGGTGTTGGTTAACCTGGAAGAGGTTATCTCCACAGTCGCCGCACCGATCGCCAGAGGCAGCGGCGTTTCCAGCATACCGGGGGGGTTCAATGGCACAACTACAAACCAACCGCCATCAAAGACGCTCATACCCGATAAATTAAAAAAACTCACCTGACCATCGATAATACTGGCGTTGAGGCTGGACGCGTAATCAGGAAACGACTTGAACACGAATAAGGCTTCGAGCTCGTGCTCCACGTTGCTTGCGTCGGTGAGCGTAATATTGAGATCGCTGGCCTTCAGAGTTGCCCCACCCCCACTATTACGCTCAATACCGCCCAAACCGAGAACAATCCGGTCTCCCGCGCGCGCATATCCCGGCACGGGCTTGGTCTGCACACAGCCAACTACCCACACCA
>CAJQQW010000363.1 GCA_905480565.1 uncultured Halioglobus sp.
TTTGTAAGCACAAAATAACGCCCCCCGCCCGGAGTTTCGAGGGAGTAGAGCTCACGGGTTTTGGGTAACGTATTATCTGTAAGGCGCAAAAACAGGTCATCAAAAAATTCGGGCGTTTCCAGACTAAAATTATGGAAATTACGCGTACGGTTTACCGGTGTTACATCAACCAACACCAAGCCATCATCCCCCGCCTCCAGCAACTCGGCAATGTTTTCTGACTGGCGCACCTGGCCAGGGTTTCCCGGATCCAGCGTACTTTCTCCAAGGCGTTGACCTCGATTCAGCAGGCGACTAACCAGCAGAGCGCGGTCATTGGATGACACATAGACCGTGACATTTTCAGCCAGCCTCGTAATTTCTGTTTTGAACCTATTATTGAATTCGGCATGGTCAACATCGGGGGCCGTCAGTACCACATTCTCTATCTCAGTTTGGGAATCGGCAAAAGCAGGGTCTTTATCCAGAACATGAAAAGCATCAACGACGACCTGACCACCCATACTGTTCGCTACCATCCAGAGTCGTTCAGGACCCACTTCCTCTACAATAAGCTTTAGTAATGCCGCCAGCTCTGATCCTGACGCCTGAGCTACTGCCCGTGCCCTGCGGTATCCGGACAGGGAGGCACCCTGGTCTCCCGGCCAGTCGAACACCACGACCGGTGTATTGATATCGAGCACATGGGCCAGAAACGCCGTTTTACGCAATGCAGACGGGAACGCTTCCCTGAACCCATGAACGACCAGAAGCAACGAGCGATTGGGCGATTGCTCTACCTGCTGGCGCAAGCGGCTCACAAACGCGCCACGCTGCAAAGCATCAACCTCCTGCAAACGGATCTCTTCATTCAAAAACCAGTCACTGGCATCCAGAATCATACCCAGCCCAAGGCTCGGTTTAATACGGGTATCGAACATTCCAAAATTCAGCTCGGACTGCCGGGTGGACTCGAATCTCTGGTCCAGTGCAGCGCCAAAATCTGCCGGTATTCGGTTACTCGCATAAAAGAAGCGGAAGGACCCCTGTTCCGCCAACTGGGGGACTGTCATGCGCCGGAAAGTAAAGGCTTCTGCCTGAGCAAGGATAATCTGCGTTCCAATGAAATACCCATAGGCCACCATCGCTGCTAAACCGAGTAGCAACAAACCTAGAGACCACTTCATTTTTTGTCCAAGTCTTGTCATGGAAACCACATTTGAAATAAATGAGCGGGGAAAAAGGCACACCCCTCAGCGATCAGAAGCTGCTCGCAGAAATCGATCGCGCAAACGGATGTCAATACTGTACCTAGGTTGCAACACGCCTCTGCCTACGACCCCTGCTTGGTCACTGACGGAAGTGTAGACTATTTTTTCCTATACGGCGCAATCTAATATAAGAGTTGTTATTTCGTTTGTACCAACACAGTTTTCCTGACGCCGGTTTGAGTGCAAAGCGCTACCGCACTATCGCCTTATGGTAAGAATTGCGGTGTCTAAGCAGCCTGATGGCTCGGCAGAGGCGACTCCAGCAATCCGGCCTCTAATAGATCACGTTTCACTGCATAATATTTTTCCGGCAGGGAGAACCCTAATTCTTCACGCACATCAGCTATTGGCTCATGCAAGCGATCTTCCCATCGGGTCAACAGCATCCAGTCGGCGTGCTGACCAATTTTTCGACCCTCGTCGATCAATGCTGATATCTCAATCTCGGGATGATCCTTTTTGAATTTCTGACGGCCCATAAAAATAATGAAATCGATACCTCGACCGGGGGTCTGTGTGGTCATAAACGAAAGTAAACTCAATTCGCCGATAGGATCACGTCCGTAGCCTGTCATTACGTGCTGCAGATCATGAATGTCTCTCAGTCGCTCACCCAACCAGCGCAGCTCCGGGCTGGTCTTCTCAACGGCAGGCGCCTCTTCACTTGACGCAATTAAACCATCCGCGGATAACCCCTCGGCATGAACGAAATCATAATAAGCCCGACCGATACTACCTTCAGGCATTGCTAATAGGCCCTCTCGATCATTTAGCGCGCCTACAATTGCCGGCTGATCTTGCAAGAGCCTCTCGCCCTGCTCGCTGGCCGACAAACGGCGGTGCGCTCGACCCAGTGAGTCTCCCCTCAGTGCTTCCAGCACTTTGAACACCTGACCGGTGTCGTCCGGATTTCTGAGTAGCCGTGACACGGCAAGGCCGGCCTTTACAGGATAAATGCGATTACGCTGAAACCATTGATAAGCCGAGGCTAGCACCGGAAACCCCTCCTCTCTACTGTGGTACTGATTATACCAAACTCCTGGGCTTGCGGCAGCGAGAACTGAGAAGAAGCGCCCTTTCACACGAAATATCGACGTCCGCGCGTAGAAAGCGCGGGCATTGTCGTTTATTCTCGCAAAACATGCCCCGGAGGATCAGAAAATGAGACTCCCCCTCATTAAGGCCCTAACGCTGTGCGGTTTGACTGCTGGCTGCAGTGACAGTAGCAACACTCCCGATGAACCCCGGGCATCCATTCGCGACTTACGCTACTGCGAAATTGCCTTCTTTTACGTCAACCCCGACGCAATAACCTCCCAGACCTATAACACTTTCCGACTGAATGACTGCCCACAACACGACTGGGACAGTATTGACTTTGCAGCCGAAGCCCAACAACTCGGTGCGACACTCGCTAGACCAAACGGGCCGCGACGCTGGACTATGGATACCGCAGAGTTGGCGGGTAGCGACGAAGCGCCACGCAGGTTTTTCGGCAATCTGGAATTCAGGGAGGTCGCCAACATACAGCTGGAACCGGGTAACCTGCCTACTGGGGACTATTATATTGACGCCACGGTCAAGCGGGATTCGAGATTCGAGTTCTTCAGGGGGCGCCCGTTTTATACCCTTGGGGCTCCGCTGGGCAAGCGCTACGTGATGCAATCCTACGCACAGTACGTCGATTCGGAGCTGAACCTGGCTGATCTCGATTCGCTTGGGTCAAAAATTGCTCTGCCCGAGGGTTGGTTTTATCGAACAAAAACACTTGAAGAGGACCTCGAGGTTGAGGACTTCCAAGGCTTCGCCACCGCGTTGCGTGACCCGCTTGCAAATACCTACCAACGCGCCGCTAACCTGGAATATCTGACTGACGAGGAGGTGGCCGTTGAACTCCTGAATGGCAACACCATGCAATCATGGACTGCCTATATGACGAGTACAGAGGCCGACCAACTGGAGCTCAGCACCCCCTGGGAAATCGGTAAGCACATCATGATCGCTGACAAAAGCGTGTATCACCGATCTCCGAATGCTGTGCTGAGTGGCCGCTTCGACAGCATGGCACTGGCGGATACCACTTTCTATCACAGTGCATCACGGCTCTGCGAACCAGAGCTGCATTCCTCTGGCTTGATCATTATCAACCAAAGTCGTCGATTTCAGGAACTCACCTACGCCAAAGACCGCACTATCCATTATATTGTTAATCACCTTGGCGAAAAATTTGTGCTGGCATCCCGGGCGCCAGGCGCAGTCGATTTTCAAATCAGCCTGCCATCCGGCTGGCACCATGGGGAGCTGCAATTAACTAATGAGTGGCGCGTCACGTTTGAGAACGTTATTGACACGATCGAAAGCGTTGATAGAACACACGTCTACCAGGGTCCGGTGCTATTACCTAACGAAGCAGGCCCTGTGCCGACAGCGCAAGTCTTTACCCACAAAATGATCAAGCGCACCGGGGAGAATCCGTTCGCGCAGCTGGCGTATGAATGTTCTCAGTGTACGTTTGATCAACAGGCATCTATTGAGCCGCCGCCCGGCTGGTCCAAAGGTCCTACGCAAATTGTTCTTGCCGGAGGAGACATGCGCAGCAGACCCTGTGGGACGCCCAGCACCGTAGATTTTCTACCCGGGATTCCCGGGAATGAATACGAACTTATCGCGCGCCCCCTTGATGGCAAAATCCTGCAGTTTGGCGAGCAGGGTCTGGTTGCCCTGGTTGATGTTCAGCGCGATACGGTGCTTCGTTTTCCCGCCGGGCGTCGCGTGCACGAACTCACCAACCCGGACGGCGATATTTATGTAATGTTCGCTTATGAAGTTGACTCTATGGATGCCGACATCGCTGATTTTGATCGTCCCGATGCCCTCGACGGACACCCCATACCGACCGGCTGGACCTATTCTTCGCGCCGCTTGCCGCGTGATCTCGTGCTGGATTCCTCGGGTGTTGTCTCGGTACTGTCGTTTCGCGGCAGCGGTCCATTGTCTACCTGGGAGAAGCGCTGAGCAGTCACTGGTCTGTGGATGTCTAGAGCAACAGAAACATCAGTAGCCGAAACAGCCGAACAAGGCGGAAAACCCTTATACGGCAAACGCGGTGTTAAGATTGCCCTTTTTCATCGACTAGCACGGAACCGATTCGAACGCAGCGGTTCCGCGCAGAGTCCAAAGATAGGCATCTTGCCTGGCCATGTTGGTGCATATCCTATCAACCCATTCTGTCGTCGTGGCAGCGCCACTGCTCTGCCACACGTCAGTGCTGAAAAGGTGTTTCAGACATTGCGTTCGCCTACACCTATTATCCGTGGGGTGTCACCAGGTATTTTTCGCCCGTCTTCATCGCGCGATAATCCAACACGGCTTCTTTGGTGAGCATTTCCTCAAGCGTCACTTCACGCTTATAGGAACTGGCAAACGTTGAGGTCAGCCCCTCCAGCACACGATCGCGCATGCGCAGAAGCGTTTCGAGGCCCGCTTTCTGCAAGAACGGTGTTAACAACCACCCAGATAACGTCCAGCCAAAGCCGTACGCGGGCGTCAACAGGGTCGGCCCCATATCCAGCCTGCCATAAATGTACATTTTCTTCGCCTGGTCGGAGCCATAACGGGAAAACTCGGTCATCTTTTTTGTCGCGACCCGCTCCATCGCCTTGAAACAATTGTCGACTGGATGCCCGCCGCCTATGGGGTCGAATCCGAGATATGCGTCAGTGGCGTCAATAGCGTCGCACAGCTGATCAAAAAAATTCTCATCAGATGAGTTAACGATATGCGTTGCCCCCAGATCTGACAGCAGCTCAACATGCTCTGCCTTGCGCACGATATTAACCAACGGGATGTCATCCTGCTCGCAGATCTTAACCAGCATTTGTCCAAGATTAGAGGCCGATGCAGTGTGAATCATAGCGCCCTGCTCCTCCATTCTCGCCGTTTCAACAAATCCGAGTGCGGTCATCGGATTAACAAACGCTGAGGCACCGTCTACCGATGAAATATCACCCAGCGGCAAACTCATGCCGGCATCAGCGATGCAATACTGCGAATAGGCATTGCCTGGCACACAGGCGACACGCTGACCTATCAGCGATTGCGCGAATTCTTCGTCGCCCGCCGCCACCACGACTCCTGCGCCCTCATTGCCCGCCGGCAGTCGCAGTCCGTGACGACCCTTCTGCGCGCTGTTAAAGGGCTCGGGCATAGTCGCCACAAATTTTCCGGGCGAATATTCTGCATTTTCGAGGTCTGCCGCGCCGGTGAGGATAGCAAGGTCCGATGGATTGATTGGCGCAGCCTCCATCTTGACCAATATCTGGTTGCCAGTGGGAGCTGCAAACTCGCTCTCCGTGATCTCGACTGTCAGCTTGCCGTCTGCAAGCGTGCTGAATAACTGTTTACCGGTGGTCATAACATGCGCTCCTGAGCCTCGTGATTAAGCCGGGTATTGTAATACCTTTTAAATAGCAATGCCTGCGCTGGCATGAAATCGAACAGACGCTGTGAATCCCGGTTTCCAGCCGGTTAGACATACCCGCGCTCACAGGACCGTGGTCGCACTGGAGCCAGTGGCCCACGCTCTGCCAGGTGTGTTATCAATTCGGTCCTGACCAGCGCTCTACCTTGGCTCGACTG
>CAJQQW010000364.1 GCA_905480565.1 uncultured Halioglobus sp.
ACTGGCTTTAGGCCATCGCGCACGTCAGGGAGTGCCCGACCGACGATAACGCTCATCGCGTAATCGAGGTAAGACTTCTTCATCTCGTCCTCGATGTTGACGGGCAGTATTTCTTTGGCTATTTCACCCATGTGCTACAACTTCCTTGAGGGACTGCGAACGCATTTTATCTGGCGCGACCAGGTCTCTTGAACGGACCATTTCCGGCGCGTATTCACGTGCTCTGCGAACCTTGAATCGGAGGTCGAATTATACGTGAATTTACGCCCTCCCCGCTACGCTTTATCACTAAAAAACGCGCGCCGGGAGGACCGCGCGGAGGCATTTGCGGTTATACTCTGCCGCAGACCGCTTCCGCCGCCTGAGCTTCACTGCCTCATGGCACTCAATCAAGGGAACACGCGCGCTGGACAACGGGAAGATTTCTCATGGCCCCATCAATCACAACTGCGGACCTTCTGCTCAGACCACGCTGGATCGTGCCTGTTATACCCCGTGGAGTGGTGCTTGAAGACCACTGTCTGGCCATTACGGGCGACAGTATTTCCGCCCTGCTGCCAAGACAGGAGGCTGACAAACTTGACGCGCGGGAGATTATTGATCTGCCCGGACAGGTACTTACGCCGGGGTTGGTCAACTGCCACGGGCATGCCGGAATGAGCCTTTTGCGAGGTTTTGCAGACGATTTACCATTGATGCCCTGGCTGCAGGATCATATCTGGCCCGCCGAAAAAGCGCACGTCAGTGCACAATTCGCCGCCGACGGCATGGAACTGGCGGTTGCAGAGATGACCCGCAGCGGCACCACCACCTTTTCTGACCAGTTCCTGTTTCCCGATACGGGGGCTTCGACAGCGCAAAGACTCGGCATTCGCAGCCAGATCGCGTTTCCCATCTGGAATTTCGCCACGCAGTGGGCCAACAATACGGATGAATACATCAGTAAAGGTCTCGCTGTGCGCGACCAATTCAAACATAGCCCATTAGTGCATATCGCGTTTGGGCCTCACGCACCTTACACAGTCGAAGAAAAAGATCTCGCCCGGGTTGCCATCCTAGCGTCCGAACTGGATGCCGTGATTCATATTCATCTGCATGAAACGCGCGAAGAGGTGTTACAGGCGGTGGAACAGAACGGCGAACGCCCGCTGGATACGCTGCACCGGATTGGACTACTCGGACCCCGAACACAGTGCGTGCATATGACAGACCTAGGAAGCCAGGATATCGAACTGCTGGCGGCTACGGGCAGTCACGTGGTGCACTGCCCTCAATCCAATATGAAATTAGCCTCTGGAATCTGCCGGGTCACCGAACTGATGGCTCAGGGTATTAACGTCGCGCTGGGCACGGACAGTGCAGCCAGCAATAACGACCTCAACCTGTTTGGCGAAATGCAGGCAGCCGCCCTGCTGGCTAAAGTAGCCGCAATGGATGCGGCCACCCTGCCTGCGGCGGACGCACTGGCTATGGCAACCATTAATGGGGCCAGGGCAATGGGCCTAGAGGAACAAATCGGCAGTCTCGAACCAGGCAAGCAGGCCGATGTGATCGCTGTCGACCTCACAGGTCCCGAAACACAGCCCGTTTACAATCCAATGTCACAGTTGGTCTACTCATGCAATGGCAGCCAGGTGACGCAAAGCTGGGTGGCAGGACAGGCGGTGATGCGCGACCGAGAGCTATTGCATATTGATCTGGACGCATTAGCCACCCGTGTTGACGACTGGCAACAGCGCATTAACGCCACACCGAGAGGACGACAATGAACAATCCGGCTAATGTGGACCTACAGGAAATTGCAAAATTCGAGGCATTTGCCTCCCGCTGGTGGGATCACAGTGGCGAATTTCGACCCCTGCACGAAATCAACCCGCTGCGGGCCAACTTCATCGATCAACACTCTCCCGTAGCGGGGAAACGCCTGGTGGACGTCGGATGCGGAGGCGGTATTCTGGCTGAGTCTATGGCCCAGCGCGGTGCCGCAGTGACAGGCATAGACATGGGTGAAGCGCCCCTGTCCGTCGCCAGGATGCACGGACTGGAATCAGGGGTAGAGGTGAACTACCGGCAAAGTACCGCAGAAGATCTCGCTGCCGAGGAAGCGGGGACCTACGATATTGTCTGCTGTCTCGAAATGCTGGAGCATGTGCCAGACCCTGGCGCGGTCATTGCCGCCTGCGCCGCACTGGCGCGCCCCGGTGGCTCGCTGTATTTCTCCACAATCAATCGCAACGCGAAAGCCTTTGCTTTCGCTATTGTCGGCGCCGAGCACATCTTGAAACTATTACCCGCAGGCACACATGAGTACGCTAAATTTATTAAGCCCTCAGAACTTGCCGGGTGGTTGCGTGAGGCCGGGCTGGTCCTAGAGGGTATGACCGGGCTGACCTACAATCCCCTGACCGGTCGTTACCGACTTAATGACAGGGACGTGAGTGTGAATTACATGGTCCGTGCGAGCAAGCCCGATCAATGAATCATGACAAAAAGCGTTTCACAGGCACACTGAAGGCCGTGCTTTTCGATCTCGATGGCACGCTGGTTGATACCGCCGACGAATTTGTACCGGTGGTACAAACCCTGCGCGCAGAAAATGGCCGGGGGCCGATGGAGCCCGGCAGAATTCGCTCCTCGGTATCCAACGGCGCTCGGGCATTGGTCAGTCTCGGGCTAAGCATCACTGAGGATACGCCCGGTTTCGAGGAAAAGCGCCTGCGATTACTCGAGCTTTACAGCGAGATAATAGGGACTCTCGCCTCACCCTACCCCGGCATCAACTCCCTGCTACACGCGCTGCAAGCCCGCGGCATACGCTGGGGAATATCTACCAACAAACCGCGCCCCTACACCGAGCCTCTGCTTGAAAAACTGAATATTAAACCTGCACCCGGCAGTGTTGTCTGCCCGGAGGACGTTACGCACCGTAAACCCCATCCGGAATCACTGTACAAAAACTGCAAACAGCTCCAATGCGCACCGCACGAGGCGATATATATCGGCGATCACCGCCGTGATATCGAGGCTGGCAAGCGTGCCGGCATGTTTACTATTGCCGCCGCTTACGGGTACATAGAACCCGACGATAATGCCGCAGATTGGGGCGCCGATGCGCAGGCAAACAGCAGCGAGGCGCTAGCTGAAATGATTCTTGGAAATCACTGACAGGATGCACCATGGACGTTTCGATAATACCCAACGATTACCAACCTCGCGCAGACCTGATGCAAGGAAAGAACATTCTAGTTACCGGCGCCGGTGATGGTATCGGACGCGCAGCTGCCATGGCCTATGCCGCACATGGTGCCACGGTGCTATTACTGGGGCGCACCGCAAGTAAACTCGAGGCGGTATACGATGCAATCGAAGCTTCCGGCGCTCCCACGCCAGCCATGATCGAGATGGATTTCGCCACCGCCCCGGAAGAGAGCTACACCAGCCTCGCGAATGAACTCGGGAATGAGTTCCAGCATCTCGATGGACTACTGCACAACGCGGCATTGCTGGGCGATCGCCGATCTATACAAAGTGCGGGGTACGCCGACTGGCAGAACGTTATGCAGGTCAATGTGAACGCCCAGTTCATTCTTACGCGTACCTTACTACCGCTGTTAAACCTTGCGAAAAGCGCATCGTTGATTTTCACTTCCTCCTCAGTGGGGCGTGTTGGCAAGGCATACTGGGGCTCCTATGCCGTCTCTAAATTTGCCACTGAAGGCTTAATGCAAGTGCTGGCCGGGGAACTTGAAAATACATCCAACATCAGGGTGAACAGCCTCAACCCCAGGGCGACCAACACCGCAATGCGCCGGGCCGCGTTCCCAGCGGAAACACCCACCGACAATCCGTCGCCGGAAGACATCATGCAGGGCTATCTATTCCTTATGGGCGAGGACAGCGCTGGGATTACCGGCAGAACGTTTGACGTCCGTTAGCGTCCGCCTTTCCGCGCTGCGCCACGACCAGTGCGCTTGCCAAACTGACGCTCCATAACGTCTCGCTCTCTGGCCGTGGCCCGCTTGATTTTTTTCGTTGGCAAATCGACCAGACGATACAATGACTTGATATCGGCTTCGTCCATTTCCTGCCACTGCCCCTGCTTTACTCTTGAAGGTATAAATATGTTGCCGTAACGCACGCGCTTAAGGCGCGACACTGTCAGCCCCTGGGATTCCCATAGACGTCTCACCTCGCGATTACGGCCCTCCATCAACACCACGTAATACCAGCGGTTTATCCCGTCACCTTCACCTTTCTGAATATCGGTAAAACGCGCTACCCCATCGTCCAGCATCACACCTTCGAGCATACTTTGCAGCATATCAGGCTTCACCTCTCCCATGACACGCACCATGTATTCTCTCTCAACCTGAGAAGAGGGATGCATCAAACCGTTGGCCAGCTCTCCATCGGTGGTAAAGAGCAACAAGCCGGAGGTATTAAAGTCGAGACGGCCAACTGAAATCCAACGACCCGGCTTGAGCGGCGGCAAGCGCCTGAACACCGTAGGGCGCCCTTCCGGATCGTCTCGAGAACAAATTTCACCGGTGGGTTTATGGTAGAGAATACAGCGCACTTCCTCGGCAGCACCGGTTGCCAGAGGGCGGCCATCGACGCTGATACGGTCACGATCTCCGACCCGGTCACCCAATGTGGCAGCCTTGCCGTTCACCATTATCCTGCGCGCTTCGATCCACCGCTCCATCTCGCGCCGAGAGCCATAGCCCGCGCGTGCCAGTACTTTCTGCAATTTCTCACCCGCAACAGGCGGTGACACTTCGCTCGTCGAAGATTGTGGCGGGCGGCCGGGCGCACGCCTGGTGGTCTTGTCAGGCATGCCAATCAGGTCTGCGGGTTGGGGTCTGGCGGAAACGCGTCACGGGGTTCTTCGGATTCAAAGCCGGCGGATTCATTGCACTCGGCCTCGCCATCACCGTCCGGGACCGCGCGCTGTTCGAGGTCCTCTGCAGCCTCGGCCAGTGTAAGAGATTCGGGCTCCTGGTCTGTTGTTGCGTGCTCAGTGCCCCCCACGACGGCGAGACTGGGGCGATCTTCATCGCCCTCAGCTGTCTGCAGTTCGCCAAAACCGAGCTCCGCATTCAGTGTGTCCAGGTCACGGATTTCGGCGAGGGCGGGCAACTGGTCCAGGCTTTTCAGATTGAAATAATCCAGAAACTGTTTGGTCGTAGCGTACATAGCGGGGCGACCGGGAACATCCCGATGGCCCACAACGCGGATCCACTCACGCTCATGGAGCGTTTTAATAATGTTCGTGCTGACCGCTACCCCGCGAATTTCTTCGATTTCACCCCGGGTAATCGGTTGTCGATAGGCCATAAGCGCCAGGGTTTCTAATAATGCACGGGTATAACGCTGGGGTCGCTCGTGCCAGAGCCGCTGGACCCAGGGTGCAAGAGGCTGGCGCACCTGGAAGCGAAAACCACTAGCCACTTCCAGCAATTCAAAGCCACGCCCGTCACAACGATCCGCTATTTCTTTGAGCGCCTCACGAATCTCCGCTTTCTCCGGCCGCTCATGTGTCTCAAACAGATCAGCGAGCTGCGACACCGTCAACGCCTTGCCCGCCGCCAGCAGAGCTCCCTCGAGAATCTGTACCAAGCCTGTTTCCGACATATTACTCCGCCCTTGCCTTGACGTGGATGGGACCGAAACTCTCCGTCTGCACAATTTCCACCAGAGCTTCTTTAATCAATTCCATTAACGCCAGAAACGTCACAACCACCCCCAGCCGACCCTCAGTTACGCTGAATAACGATACGAAGGGTACAAATTGCTCCCCCGTCAAACGCTCGAGGACCTCACTCATGCGCTCCCGCGTGGACAACACCTCGCGTGTCACATGGTGACTGGCGAACATATCGGCGCGGCGCATAACCTCGCTGAGGGCAAGCAATAATTCACGCATCTCGACATCAGGATCCGGTCGCGCCCGATTAATCTCTGGCGGCTCTGCACTCGCCACCCAGCTATTGCGCTCCTGTCTCGGTAGCTCCTCAATTTCTTCGGCAGCTTTCTTGAAACGCTCATATTCCTGCAGACGACGAATCAACTGTGCCCGAGGATCCTCCTCGTCTTCGTCCACATCGGCGGAGCGTGGTAACAGCATCCGTGACTTGATTTCCGCCAGCATCGCCGCCATCAATAGGTACTCCGCTGCCAGCTCAAACTGCATGGCATCCATGAGCTCGACATATTCCATGTACTGATCGGTGATACGGGAAACGTCAATATCCAGAATATCGATATTCTGACGCTTGATCAGGTAGAGGAGTAAGTCCAACGGACCCTCGAAAGCCTCAAGGATAACGGCAAGGGCCTGCGGTGGTATGTAGAGGTCCTTTGGAAGCTCAGTAAGGGCCTGCCCCATCACGATAGCGAAGGGCATTTCTTCCTGCTGAGGCTGGGTTTCGAGGGGTGGAGAAAGATTTTGAGGGGGTGAGGAGACCCGGTTCGCATCTTCCTGCGCACCCGCTGTCTGTGCCTCCGGCGCAGCGCCGGGGTTGGTTTCGTTTCCTGACACCGTGATTTCTGCTCCCAACGTTTCTTCAAGTATACCTGAGAATGGCTCGGAATAGTGAGGAGGATCAAAGCAATATTTGCCATTGGATACCCCCCGCGTCTTGCAGCGGGTGCTGCGAGGGTCAGATTGCGCGCAAATGGGTGAGTGATTACGGCCGTTGTCAGCATTGGTTCTTCCGCAAGCGCCAGAAATCTATATAATCGAACCTGTGTGCGCCCGTAGCTCAGCTGGATAGAGTAACTGGCTTCGAACCAGTTGGTCGGGAGTTCGAATCTCTCCGGGCGCGCCAATTTAATAAAAACTCTGAAGATGCATCGGCCATGCGCTCGCACCCTTCAGGACAATTCCCGGTCACGGCATCTGGGAAACAGTGATTAGCAGTGAACAGATCTGCCTGCGAGTCCGGGGCGGCGCGCGGACATTAGCTCTTTTGAGTTCGTGATCGAGTTCGCGCATTTAGACCGCGGTTATCGCCAATTTTGACAACATCTTGTATCGTCCTTGACGATATAAATACGGCCTACCCGGGGGTAGCCAAAACATGACCGCTGCGAAGACTATCCTTGGGCTCTCTGCTTATTACCACGATAGTGCCGCTGCTCTGGTGAAAGATGGAGAAATCGTCGCCGCTGCGCAGGAAGAGAGATTCAGTCGTAAAAAGCACGACGCCGGCTTCCCCGGCAGCGCCATCCGTTATTGCCTGACAGAAGCTGGACTGAGTCTCGCTGATGTAGACGAAGTAGTTTTCTACGACAAACCGCTGATCAAGTTCGAGCGGCTGCTGGAGACCTATCTATCTTATGCACCCAACGGACTGCGTTCGTTCATCGCCGCGATGCCTGTCTGGCTCAAGGAAAAGCTTTATCTCAAAAGCACGCTGAAAACCGAGTTATCGAATCTTGGCGACTTGAAAAAGACTGAGCTTCCAGATTTGCTGTTTTCGGAACATCACCAGTCCCACGCTGCATCGGCATTTTTCCCCAGTCCTTTTGAGAAGGCGGTGGTACTTTGTCTCGATGGAGTTGGCGAGTGGGCGACTACAACCGCGTGGCTGGGAGAAGGTAAAACACTTAAACCTCTGTGGGAGCTGGATTTCCCCCATTCACTCGGACTCTTATACTCCGCATTCACCTATTACACCGGCTTTAAAGTGAATTCAGGTGAATACAAACTGATGGGGCTTGCACCCTATGGCGAACCCAACTACGTCGACCTGATTCTCGACAACTTGATGGACTTAAAAGAGGACGGCACCTTCAGGCTGGACATGCAGTACTTCAATTACTGCACCGGCCTTACCATGACCAACAAAAAATTCGACAAGCTCTTTGGCGGGCCCGCGCGGCAAGCTGAGGGCGAACTGACTCAGCGCGAAATGGACATTGCCGCCTCTATACAGAAAGTCACCGAAGAGGTAGTCCTTCGTCTGGCAAAAACCGTACAAAAGGAAACAGGTTGCCGCAACCTCTGTCTCGCTGGTGGAGTAGCGCTCAACTGTGTATCCAACGGAGAATTGCTGCGAGCCGAAGTATTTGATGAAGTTTGGGTTCAGCCCGCCGCCGGTGATGCTGGGGGCGCACTGGGTGCCGCCCTTGTCGCCTGGCATGAGCGGCACGATGGCAGCAGGGAGATCAACGGGACCGACAGCATGAAAGGCTCGTATCTCGGTCCTCGCTATGCGAGTGATGAAATTCGAAAGCAGCTAGACGCGAGTGGAGCGGTCTATCAAGAGCTGGATGATACCGTCCTGTTACCAAAACTGGCAGATATTCTTGCCAGCGAGCATGTCGTGGGATGGTTTCAGGGTCGCATGGAGTTTGGACCACGCGCTCTGGGCGGCCGATCCATTATCGGTGACCCACGCTCCAGCAAGATGCAATCTGTGATGAATCTCAAGATCAAGTACAGAGAGTCTTTTCGTCCATTTGCGCCCTCTGTATTGGCTGAAGACGTCAGCGACTATTTTTTGCACGATTGCCCCAGCCCTTACATGCTAATGGTTGCCCCCATTACTGAGGCCATTCGTATACCTATGACGGCAGAACAAGAAAGTCTTTTCGGAATCGAAAAACTGAATGTACCCCGGTCGGCACTCCCGGCTATTACGCATGTCGACTATTCGGCACGGATACAAACCGTTCACGAAAAAACTAATCCCCGCTATCACGGTCTTATCTCTTCCTTCAAGGAGAAAACCGGTTGCGGCGTATTGATCAACACCTAATTCAACGTCCGTGGTGAACCTATCGTTTGCACGCCCGAGGATGCCTATCGCTGCTTTATGCGCACAGAAATGGATTATCTCGTTGTCGAGAATTTTCTGATGGAAAAATCCGCACAACCAGAAATCGAGAAAGACAACAGCTGGATGAGCGAGTTCGAGTTGGATTAACAGGAAGAGATTCACCATGGCAGATCCAATGAACAACAAGGAATTACGCAAGTTCGGTCTCGTCACCGGGGCCATGCTCATCCTGTTTTTTGCAGGATTGATTCCATGGATTTGGGAACTCAGCATACCAATGTGGCCCCTCTACGCTGCGGGTGTACTGGCGGCGATGGCTTTGGTATGGCCCGCCTCCCTCGGTCCTGTTTACACGGTCTGGATGAAATTCGCAGAGGCACTGGGCTGGGTAAATACCCGGATCATTCTGAGTGTCATTTTTTTCCTGATGTTTTTCCCGATAGGGGTGGTCATGCGGCTGTTCAACGACCCGATGCGACGCAAATTGGACGACTCTGCCTTGAGCTACCGCGTGGAGTCCCGTCTACCGAAGCCTGAAAATATGGAGAGGCCCTTCTGATGTTTGATCTGCTCAAAGACCTGTGGGGTTTCATGAGGGAACGTAAAAAGTTCTGGCTGGCCCCTGTTATTCTCATTCTGGTGCTGTTGGGTGGCCTACTGGTCCTTGCGCAAGGCTCTGCAGTCGCACCATTTATTTATACCTTGTTCTAGGAA
>CAJQQW010000365.1 GCA_905480565.1 uncultured Halioglobus sp.
GCTTTCCCCGAGCTATGGGTGTTCTCACTGCTTCTACGATAACTGCTTCGCGCATGGTATGTCCTCGTCTTGTCTATGCAGTCGCACACTGCGTCTGCCGGTATCATTTCTGGGCGCTCAGTGTACTAGACGCATTGCACCGTTCAAGAGGCTCAGGGCCCAAAGTGAGCGGCGTATTTTGCCGTTTTTGTAGAGTCCTCGGCACCTCTGTAAAGGGCGGAATCCCTGACTGGTATAGCTCTTTAGCCCGGGGCGTCATTGGTTGATGTGGGGTGCCCTTATAGTATGTTCAGTTCCATGGGGTTTGGGCGGAGGAAAGTGGTGAAACACTATCAATACGATGATATCGAGGCGTTACAGGAGCTGGTGTCTGATGATTTCGGGGCCTGGAGTGAACCTGTTGAGGTGGGTCAGGAATTGATCAACCAATTTGCCGACCTTACTGGTGACCACAATTGGATTCACGTCGACGTAGAAAAATCTAAAACTGATAGCCCCTTTGCTACCACGATCGCGCACGGTTTCCTGTCGCTGGTTCTGATGCCGAAGATGCGCGGCAAACCTGCTTATGAACTCACGGGTTTCAATACAATATTGAACTATGGCTCAGATAAATTGCGCTTCACCGGCCCTGTACCTGTCGGTAGCTTGCTACGGTGCCGCAATCGAGTGAAGGCAGTGAGCGCATCACCCAAGGGAACGAAGATGATTCTGGAGCAGCACATTCACGTTGTTGGACAGGATGAGCGCCCCGTTCTTATCTATGAACTTATCATCATCTATGTATAGTTCATCCGCCCTGGCTGGGACGAGGGCCTTCCTGGTGTTATGGCGTTCCATGTTGGTCATGCTGCGGACCTTCGATCTCTCTATAAAAGCCCACCATGCGGTGGGAGGCTACAGATGTGGATTGAAGTGGGTCCGTCAAAAGAGTAACGTCGACGGTCCATCGCTATCATTGCGAAATCTTCGGTCAACATAGGAGATAGGAGATGCAGCTATGAATGTTGCGCTCAAGAAGGACATACCCAGCAAGCCCCGTGTTCACCGCGGCTGTGAGCTACAGGGCTGGGAGACGTTGTGCGACGAGACGTCCCTGTGGATCGACTCCGCTGCGGTCAAGGGTGAGGTGCCGACTGATATTGAGGGCACGCTGTTTCTCAGTTGCGTAGGCCGTAACAAAATCGGCAATCAGCAGTACGGCCACTTTTTTGACGGCGATGGCATGATTAACGCGGTTACCATCACAAACGGCCGCATACACTACAAGAACCGTTACGTGCGAACGCCTAAATATGTCAACGAAACTGCCGCCCAGCGCATTTTATACCGCGGTGTTGGAACGCAAATTCCAGGTGGTATGTTGAAAAATATGTTTCGTGCTCCAGGGAATGCAGCAAACACCAGCGTCATCCTCCACGGAGGCAAGTTGCTGGCTTTGTGGGAAGGGGGCAAGCCCTGGGAACTCAACCCGGCAACGCTAGAGACCATTGGAGAGTACAACTACGAGGGTGGTCTGACATCCAGCCAGCCCTTCTCGGCGCACCCCCGCCTTGATCCACGCACGGGCGCGCTATACAACTTCGGCGTGTTTGGAGTGCCCAAACCAAAGTTACATTTTTATCGAATCGATTCCGGCGGTAAGCTGCGGGTAAATCGCTCGCAGTATGTTGGCGATTATGCAATGTGTCACGATTTCGCTATCAGCGAAAAATACGCTGTATTTATACTCTGCCCCGCTTTTATGCGTAGGCCGTTCCGGTTCCTCTTTGGTTTGAGCAGTATTTTAGAATCTATTGATTTCGACGATAGTGAGAAAACAAAAATCGTCGTATTGGATCTCGAAACCGGGGACATAGTCAGGGAATACGAGTTCGACGCTTTTTTTGGATTTCATCTGGGTAATGCTCATGTCGATGAAAATGAGTTGTTTGTCGACGCGCTGTGTGTTCATCAAATGGACGTGATGAATGGCCTTTCAGATGTATTTGCTGAGCGAGGCGACGATTTTCGCTTTCAGGAGAATGGTGCGGTGCTGAACCGCTTCACCCTGAATCTAGAGTCGGGCAGTTCCAGCAGAAACGCGGTGAGCGGCTCACTGGCCGGTGAATTTCCTGCCTGGCACCCCGATAAAACGGGGGTGAATAACCGCTATACGTGGCTGGAAACCATAGTTGAAAACGGCACACCCTACTGGTTTAACGCTATGCAGAAGCTCGATCATCAGACCGGGGAGATGAGGCTACACGACTATGGCGAGGGGCGCTTTACCTCTGAAGCCAACTTTATTCCGCGCGCTGGAAGTAACGCGGAGGATGACGGTTATCTTCTTTCCATTGTTTATAACCATGCGCGAAAGAAAAGTGAGATCGTGATCGTCGATGCGCAAGATATGCAGCGGGAAGTAGCCGTTATTGCACTCGAGCACCACGTGCCTTTCGGCTTTCACGGCGGCTTTTACAACGAGGTTTTCGAACGCGCACCCTAGGTTGCCGGCTATCTAGAGCCCTGTATCAATTCAGTGGATGAAGATCGTTCAGCAAAGCGGGTCGCGATGTTCTGATAAAGACTCAGGGAGTATTCTCGAAAATATTCGAGTTGGCCGCGTTTGCCTTGATCAGTGCGGCATCTTCACGCAACAAAAAGCCCTTCTCGACGGCTTCGTCGGTCGCCTTATTCAGCGCGTCAATATAGGCATCGTTGCTCTGGTATAGGTCGCCGAGTGTGTTGGCATCAAACAGCGACGTTGTTCCAGACAGGAAGCAAAAGTTCACGTTGTCCAGGTTGATTTCGCAACTTTCCTCCACTTCGGAAAAGTCGGTCTGAGGCTGGCCCTCTCCCTCCAGTGTTGCGATGGGCGCGTCTAAGAAGGGCGTACGAATACCGCCCAAAGTATTGCCGAATTCATCCTTCACGAAAGCGGGCGGGTCGCCAGCTATTTTTAACCTGTCTGCCCTTGGTGCAGGAATGCCGTCGACGATCCAGGTGTTCAAGGCGCGAAACGCGGCGTTGACTACCAGACGTTGCGGACCTGAGTTCACTGGATAAGGGCTGCAATCGATCACCGCGAAGGGTGGGAAATTGACCGGAATTTGCTCCTCTCTTACCGCCATGAAAGAGGGATCAGTGCCGTCGTCTTCGCGGCCTTGCAAGAAAGTGTAGAGGTCCGCGTGTGCGGTGCCAGCGACTTCCCAGAGCCTGAAATTCTCACTATCATCCTGGTTGTCAGGGTAAGAGCCCAGAATGAAAAGATCGGTTTCGGTCTGAAGCATAATCGTGGGCACGCCAAGATCGTTTCTGACGTTGACGATGTCCGGTGCAGGAATCGCGACATCACAAATGCCAATACCCTCCTGTTGCAGACCCGCGCTCCCCGAAGTTCGGCTATGAATAAAATAGCCGTTAAACATGGCGTGGACAGGAGCGAAGGCATTGACGTAAGTCATCATGCGCCCTGCAGACTGCGATTCGCCAGCAGCAATGAGGTGTTTTACCTCAAGATTTTTTAGCAGTGATGTTTGGCCGGGGGCTCTTAACGCTTGTGCTACCTGCGAAAAAATATCGTAGGAGTAAAAGTCTCCGGGATGACTCAGGCCGAGGTTGGTGTAACGATCTGCTTGCAAGCAGGTAGGATTGGCTGCGCAGGCGCTGCCATCCAGCAGCGCATCTACACCGACTTTCTGCGCCGATACGCCGACCCAGGCGAACCCGCTGCGCACGATCTCAGTATGTGCCTGTAACCAGTCAGGTGGTGAGTCAAAGCCCGCGGATACGTTTAGCCACTCGACAATGACCGTGCCGTTAAATGCGGCTGGATCGGTCGGGCGGATGACTACGACACGGGTACTGTAGTCAGCCTCTCCACTGGGCTCCACCTGCCACCTACCGTCAGTTTGTAACTCGTTGACGTTGATATAGGCACTGGCCCTGCCCGATACGAGGTATTCAGTTTCTGCAGTATAGCCGAGACCGGGAAGATCAATAAACGTACCCACGAGGATAGGCGCACCATCAACAGGCCCTGTTACGCGCGGGGTCCGCACCGGCAGGACTTCGTCGTTTATCTCTCCTGGAACGCCAAGAGATGGCCCATTCAGAGCTGCAGAGTTGCTGTTACTGCTGTCGCTGCAGGCAGTGAGGAGCAGGATGACAGAGACGAGAGACGTGCTGAGCAAACGAGCCGCAGTAATGCGGGAGCTGCTATTTTCCACGATATGTTTACCCCTGACAGTCACCTCTCTTCGAGGGCGATTTATTAGTAACAGGCCGCTTTTTGACGCAACCAACAATTACAGTGTCCGATAGCGCACAGGTTGTCCATACCTAGAGTCGAAAGTGTGTTTCCGACAGGGGAGATGCAGGTTGCTGCTGTCTCCCCCCGTGGGCGGCCGTTAGTCCAATTTACCCAGGATAGCTCCACCAGTCGGTATGCCGACACCTGATGTGACCAGAGCGTGATTAACGTCTTTCCCGGGCTGGTTCAGGGAGGTGCCTCTTACCAGTCTTGTGGCTTCCACGATACCGTTCACGCCGTGGATGTAGGCTTCACTGAGCTGTCCGCCATGCGTATTGCAGGGTAGGCGCCCGTCATGGCGCATAGCGCCATCGAGCACAAAATCGCCGGATTCACCAAAGCCACAGAAGTCCCATGCTTCCATTTGCCATAGCACAATGGGCGAGAAAGCGTCATAAATTACCGCGGCATCGATATCGTCCGGAGTCAAATCACTCATTTCATAACAGTTGCGAGCTGCCGTTTCCATCTCTGGAATACCTGCGAATTCCTCGCGATAAAACGACGTCATTTGTTCCTGGTCCGGAGC
>CAJQQW010000366.1 GCA_905480565.1 uncultured Halioglobus sp.
AGTCGCCAGTGCAGCAAATACCACGCCCGATTCAGTAACCCTGCAGGATCAATTGAGCCAGTGGCGGGATCAGGGGGTAGCGGAAGTTGGCATGGAGGTTTCCTCCCATGCCATTGAGCAGGGTCGGGTCCTTGGGGTGAAGTTTGATACCGCCGTGTTTACCAATTTGTCTCAGGATCACCTCGATTATCACGGCAGCATGGAGGCCTACGGTCGCGCCAAGTTGCAACTGTTTACCAACGAGCATCTGCGCCACGCGATTATCAATGCAGATGACGCTTTCAGCCCGCGTGTTCGCGATGCGGTGGTGCAGGAGGCCGAGGTGTTGACCTACTCGATTTGCGGTGCCGCCGCCGATGTGCGTGTAGAAAACGCGCACTTTGGGGTCGACGGGGTGCACGGTGAGTTCCATACGCCCTGGGGACAAGCCGAGTTTAGCAGTCCCCTTGCCGGTGATTTCAATCTGGCGAACATGGCTGCGGCGGTCACTGCGCTGGTCGTGTCTGGAGAAGATCTCGGCGCGGTGCTGCAGTCTGTAGTGGAGCTTAACCCTGTTCCCGGACGCATGGAAACCGTGCCCAACCGTGAGGGTTTGCAGGTGGTGGTGGATTATGCCCATACGCCTCAGGCGCTGGAGGATGTGCTGCAGGCCCTGCGTTCGCAGAGTGACGGTGAGTTGGTGTGTGTATTTGGATGCGGCGGTGATAGAGACGAGGAAAAACGCCAGTTGATGGGGCGGGTAGCCTGTCGTCTGGCGGACCGTGTGATTGTGACCAGCGATAATCCGCGGAGCGAATCACCGGGGCAGATTATGGCGGATATCGAAACTGGCTGCAGTGGCGATTACATTCTGGTGGAAGATCGCGGCCAGGCCATTTCCATGGCAATTGCTGGAGCTGTCTCTGGTGACTGCATATTGATTGCTGGTAAGGGCCACGAGGAATATCGGCAACTGGACGAGAAGCGCATTTACTTCAGCGATGTGGCCGAGGCGTCAAAGGCACTGGCGGGGAGGTCGAGCAAATGATGCGTGCACTGACTCTGGCAGAGCTTGAGTTGCCGCTGGCGGGTCGTTTGCTCGGTGCTGACCAGGCATTCAGCAGCGTCTCGACTGATACGCGCAGCGCAAAACCGGGAGAACTGTTTGTGGCCTTGCGCGGAGAGCGCTATGACGGACATGACTATCTTGAGGGGTTGGAAGTAGAAGGCATTAGTGCTGCGCTGGTAAGTCGTCGAGCGGACGTGGGGATGTCCCAGTTGCTGGTTGAGGATAGTCAGTGCGCGCTAGGAAAGCTGGGCGCCTACAACCGTGATCTCTACCGGGGCCCGTTGGTCGCAATCACCGGCAGCAGTGGCAAGACGACCGTGAAAAATATGGTCCACGCGATTTTGTCCCAGACGGGTGACACCCTCGCAACGGAGGGCAACTTTAACAATGAAATTGGAGTCCCTCTAACATTGCTTCGCCTGCAGCCTGCCGTGGACTATGCCGTGGTCGAGATGGGTGCGGCCAAAGCGGGTGATATCAAGTGGCTGTGCAGTCTTGCCCGGCCCACGATAGCGCTTTTGCTCAATGCCATGCCGGCTCATCTGGAAGGCTTTGGCAGTGTTGATGATGTCGCCACTGCCAAAGGCGAAATATTCGATGCGCTTGGTCAGGAAGAAATAGCGGTGATTAATGCAGATCAGCCCTGGACGAGGCAGTGGCGCAAGCGCGCCGGTGACGCCCGTGTAATTGATTTCGGTGTAGAGCAGCCAGCAGCTGTCAGTGCAAGGGATATCTGTAGTCGCGGCCTGCAGGGGGTCAGTTTTACCGCTACCACTCCCGCGGGCGATATGGCGATGCGTCTGGCCTTGCCGGGTGTGCACAACGTGGCGAATGCTCTGGCGGCAATTGCCGTGGGTCTGGCATGTGATGCGCCACTGACGACTATTCGAGATGGTCTGGAATCGCTTTGTCCTGTGAGTGGTCGTTTGCACGTGACCACTGCGGCCTCGGGGGCGGCACTGGTAGATGATTGTTACAACGCCAATCCCGGTTCCGTGCGCGCGGCAATCGACATGCTGGCAGCTTGCCCGGGCCGGCGCACGCTGGTGCTGGGCGCCATGAAAGAGTTGGGGGATCGCAGCGCCGAACTGCATGAGGAAATCGGTGCCTATGCTGCGCGGGCTGGCATCGAGCAGCTTTGGGGTGTAGGAGCCGAGTTGCAGGCGACGGTGACGGCTTTCGGCCAGGGTGGTCACTTCTTCGACGATCGAGGGGCGATGATTGAGCAGTTGCAGGGCCGATTCGACGCCGATGACACGGTACTGGTCAAGGGCTCCCGCAGCGCGGGAATGGAGATCGTTTTGCAGGCATTACGGGCGCAGGGGGGCTGATGTATGTTGTTGTGGTTGGCTGATTACCTGACGCAATTTTACAGCGGCTTCCGTGTGTTCCAGTACCTGACACTGCGCGGGATTCTCGCTGCGGGTACCGCGTTGAGTATTTCCCTGATGGTGGGCCCCAGTATGATTCGCCGTTTGCAATATTTACAGGTGGGACAGTCGGTGCGCGATGACGGTCCGCAGAGCCACCTCAGCAAGGCGGGCACACCGACGATGGGTGGCGCCCTGATGCT
>CAJQQW010000367.1 GCA_905480565.1 uncultured Halioglobus sp.
GTTTGAAGCAACGCACTCGGAGACAGGTGAGCGCGTGGTCGTTTATCAGTGTCTTTACGGAGACTATAGCCATTGGGTGAGGCCAACAGCGATGTTCATGGAGTCCGTGGATATTTCGGGTAAATCGGTCGCTCGCTTCGAGTTTATGCCCGAGGAAGATTAGCGCAGACTGTCGTAATCAGACACATAGTCTGCCTGCTGACTCGCTAAGCGCCCCCCACTGTGGGTGAACATGCCGTAACAACACGAAGCGCAGGATCACGCGCCTCGATTGAACCGCCTGCCTTGTGGTTGAATCCTACCTGCAAGTAGTTCGTTCCTTCCGGAATATCAGCAATAACGCTCAGACGCTGCCAGTTGTTATTGCTCATCTCTGGTTCACGATCGAGCCTGGCTCTGGCAACCGTGCGGACGCCCTTTTTGGCAACAATGAATAGTCCTGCGCTGGGTGTTGACTGGGTTTTGCGTCCCTGCTTCGGCACACTAAGGCTTAGCTTAATCTCGGCACTGAACTCAATGCGTTTTCCGCCTAGGTTTGATGTCTCCACGCTTTGTACCAGTTTTGCCCACGGTTCGTCTCCGGTGCGTGTGAAGACAAGTGTGCCTTCATTGACATCATAGCTGAATGACGGTTCGCCTGAGTGTTGAGAATAACGCCATGCTTGTTGCATCATGGGTAGGTGTAAAGTGTCGAAGCGGGTATCACTCAACAGGTTACTGCTAGCGTACCGACAGGGTACAGGCGTGCTATCTGCGGCAGTAGCGCCTGCGATTATCTGAGTGAAAGCGATAAAAAAGACGGCCTTTACATATATGAACATGCTCCTACTCCGTTGATTACAAGATTTTATTGGTTTTTGACGATTCAGCTTGATCACCGTGCGAAGCTGCCGATGCGTAAAAAATCGAGACCTCGTTAATAAGTATGCCATCATTTCTCCGATGGCGTAATCGTCGCCAATAACGATTGCCGGTCCTTGTAGCGAATGATGGCTATAATTTGTAGTGTAGCATTGCTTACCGAGTCGCGGCGGTCAGTGCGACTAAGTTTACGTACGCGGACTGAGCTATGTGCCAGTGACAAGATTTTTACGAGGGTACAGCAGCGCATGAGCGACGTAGGATAGGACGTTCGCCGCTAAAGCGGATGTATAAAGTCAGTAAGCGCAACAGGTTACATGTTAGTGGCGCGGTGAGTCAGAGATATAGGGGGAGTTTGCAGAGTATGAGTTGGTTAGCCGGCGGCGACGATCGCCAGAGTATCATTCAACAGCTGCCCGCGCTCGCAGAGCCATATGGCAAGCTGTATCAGGCCCTATGGGCCCAGCCTCACCTGCCACCAGCAGTCCTGGAGCTATGTCGGCTTCGTTTGGCCCAATTGCACGGTAGTGAGGTCGAGTGGCGGCGTCGGGAAGTGACTCTGGCTCCCGGTGAGGCGCAGGCACTTGATCGTTGGGAAAGCAGTGAGCTGTATGACGAAAATTTGCGTGCGTGTTTGGCTTTCACGGAGGTGTACGCCATGGACGCTCAGGCGCTGACTGATGCTCATGCAGATAACGTCAAATCGTATTATGGAGAGGCGGGCCTGGTTTTTCTCGTGGAGGCGCTGGGTATTCTGGACGGAATGACTCGGCTGTCCTTGTTATGGCAATTGCGGGTGCAGGAGGAGGATTCATGAGTGATGCACCGAGGGCAGCTAACAGTGCAACAAGCACTGGAAATATGATCAGAGATTCCGCTCTGGGTCTGGTGCCTGAGACTCTGGACGCCTACATGGATCTAAACCGACGCATATGGAAAGCGGGACCCCTGCGTCCGGCGGAGCTGGAAATCGCTCGTTTGCGCAACGCGCGCACCGTCAATTGCGTATTTTGTAAAAGTGTACGCTACGATCTCGCTCGCATGGACGGTTTAGATGAATCGCGTGTAGAGATGATCGACGATGACTATGCGCGCAGTGATCTCAGTGAGCGCGAAAAACTTATCCTTGCTTATACGGACCAGTATCTGGTCGACCCGGCCGCTATCGACGACGCTTTGAAATCTTCACTGCTTGAGTTATTTTCGGTCGCTGAGCTTATTCATTTGTCTCTGGCTGTCGCGCACTTTAATGGTTTTTCCCGTTGTGCGGTAGCGCTGGGTGGCATGCCTGAAACATTGCCGATCATGGAAATATCTCTACCTGACTGAGGCGACCATGCGATGTCTCCGATGAGGTGGTTGCAGCCTAAATGGATTGATTGGCATGTATTGCGCTTTTTTCACTAAATGAAAAAAATTTAGGGGTATGTTGATAGAGTCCAGTATTACGATGCAGATGCACGGCTAAAGAAGCTGGAATCGGGCCCTCAGCGATACGCGAGGTTGGCGCGTCATTGCCCGGGAACTGCGACAGACGAACATGTGCGGACAGCGGCACCTGGCGTAACTCGGCGATTTTTCAGATGGCGATGACTTTCATTCTCGTGTAAACCCCTGTATTCCGGAAATGATTGATGTCGATATAAACCATAACGGGGATCATGAGCATAGCTCGCGATTACGGTTTCAGCAGAGCGCTGCTCATATTGAAACAGGGGGTCGCAAGGTTAGGCGTTAGCCTTGATTGCTTTTCTTTATAGCTTGTATCCGCTGCAGTTCCTTTTTATAAACGCCCACGACCCTATCCTGGTCCTTATCGGCAAGATAGCCATCGTTGCCTGCAAGGGCGTAGGTGATGTACACGGTGGAGGCGCACATCATGGCATGTGAAACGAGCTTTGGCTCAATGCCATCGTCTTTCAGGGTGTTAGCACACTCAATGAGCTTATCAATACATTCCTCAATCACGTCACTTTCGGTTTTGGTCATCGCAGGTATTCACCTCGTCATCAGTAGCCTCAAAGAAACGAATGCTAACACTGTTACTGGCGTGAATTCGAGTCTTTGCCGAGTCAAAAGTGCAGCTCGGGGAGTTTTATGGTCGTAAAGGTTGGGCTCGTCATAAAGGGTATGTTCTGCCGTCCTGTGGAATCGGCCGGACACGAAATTTGCTGGCGGTTTAAGGAAGGGTCAAATGTGGCTTATCGATAGTGAAAACCAATACAATGAGGCAGGTTTAGTGCGAGAAAAAAAGCCGTTTTAAGATGCAGTATTGACAGTTCCTGTTACCTGTGCGGCTCTAGAGGTCTTGGCGTCGGCGCCATTACATTGGACGGTAATGCTGCGGTCATGGGGCGACGTAGTAGCGCGGTTAGCGTTGCAGACCTGCTCAGAGTGCGTACCATAGCGGCTCCGCTTAGTGTGGGCTGTTGGAGGCTGCATCATGTCAAATTTTCTGTTATCCATGAGCATATTTTTTCTTGGGGTTCCTTTAGTTTTGTTGCTGGCTGTGCGGTTGATGCCGCGGGTCACTCTGGGCCTTGCGGACAGGCTGGCCTATAAATCCCTAAATGTTGAGCAATACAATCGGTTCAGCGCCTATAACAGGCCAGGATTCAAACCCGTGCACTCCCTGTGCGTCGATGTAGAACTTGCGCCCACGGCGACTATCCCTGAGGATATTGATGGTGTTTTTCTGCGTAATGGCACTAACTTGCAGTTTCCGGAAACCCGTGGACGATATCATATGTTCAACGGAGCAGGCATGTTGCATCAGGTGCAGGTGCACAATGGCAAGGCCAGCTATACCAATATTTATGTTAAAACGCCGCGTTACAATGTGGAAGAATCGGCGGGTGAGGATGTTTACCTTCATTTCGGCGATATAGCGGGCGGAGGAAAGGCCGGTTTTCTGCGGATGATGATCACGGCGTTGAAGCAACGGCTTGGTGTTATTCCAAAGCTGGACGTGCTGGAAAGTGGAAATAACACCACGGCGATACAGTTCCACCACAACAAACTGTACTGTCTGCAGGAGACAGGGTATCCGTTCGCATTGGAGACTGAGGTGAACCAGGGGCGCCTGCGCTTAAGTGGTGATGGGCATTTCGATACTTTCAATAGCAGATTGGATGCACCATTTACGGCCCACCCAAAAGTCGATCCGATCACAGGTGACTGGTTTGCTTTCAGTACAGAGTTTCGCAGTGGTAATATCTATCACTCAGTTTTGAAAAAAGGCAAGCTGGCTCACCACAGTGTTATTGATGTACAAAAGCCGGCGCCTGCCTTTGTGCATGATTATTTTCTCACTGAGAATTATCTGATATTTCCGGATTTGTCACTTCGCTTTAGTCCTAAAGAGATGTTCGGACCCCAGCATAGCCCAATGGTATTTGATCCCGCGTACAAGATGCGCTGGGGCGTCATTCGCCGCGATCACGCTGTGGGTGACCCTGTGCGATGGTTTACCACGCAACAGGCGGGGCACCTTTGGCATGTGGTAAATGGCTGGGAGGAAAACCGCGACGATGGCGGCACAGATATTGTGCTTTTCGCGCCCGTATTCAGAAGTTATCCCTCGAACATTCCCATTCACAATCCGGAGGAACCGCATGCCACGTTCAACAAGTGGCGCTTGAGTCTGGAATCAGGAGAGGTCACCGAAGACAGAGAGCTTTTGCATCATTTCTACGAGCGCCCTAGTTTTAATACCGCCTACGTTGGACGCCCGTCTCGCTACGCATACCTGCTGGACGAGGAAAAAGAAGGGATGATGGCAAAGGGAGTGCTTAAATACGATGTGATCGAGGAGGTTGAAGTCGCGTATTTTGATTACGGTGAGTATTACGGCGGTGAAGCATTATTTGTGCCTCGAAAAAACAGCAGGTCCGAGGATGACGGCTATCTGGTTGAGCTCATTATGGCGGAA
>CAJQQW010000368.1 GCA_905480565.1 uncultured Halioglobus sp.
CGGCCCATTGTGGTGTGGTGTGGTGCCGGTGCCGATGAACTGGCGCTGGACCCTGCAGGAGCTGAAGCCCTGCTTTGATGATTGTGAACCCGTGTTACTGGTGGTGGATTCAGCGCATGTAAAGCTGGCGCTTGAGCTGAAAGCACTTTGCTCGACTCTACAAACCCTTGTTTATGCGAGTGAGGGTGAGGTCCCTGAGGGGTTTGTATCCTATGAGTCGTTGCTGGATGGCGCGGCGCGTATCAGTTACAGCCCTTATGGTGGCGGAGATTTGGCGGCTATTGTCTATACGGGAGGTACTACCGGACGCTCCAAAGGGGTGATGCTGAGCCATAGTAATCTGTATATCAACGCGATGAACCACCTTGAGTTTGATGCCCCTGGTGTGGGACAAAGTATCGTATTGTCTGGCCCGATGTTCCATATCAGCGCACTATGCCGTGTATACATTCATACACTGATGGATGTACATATGATTATTCTGCCCCAATTCGATGCGCTACAGTTGATGGAGGCTATACAAGCGCATGGCGTAACTTCGCTTATCCTGATCTCCGCCATGGCGGCGTTATTACTGGATCATCCCCGTTACAGTGAGTTTGACCTTTCTACCTTGCGTAAAATCAACTATGGCGCAGCGCCGATGCCGCCCTCATTAATCAAGCGCCTGCGTGAAGCCTTCCCGGAGGTTAGTTTCTATCACGGCTATGGTGCCACGGAAGCGGCCGGTGTCATCAGTACTCTGCCTGTAAAAGAGGAGTTTCTTCAGGGCGACGCGGTGGTGCGCCTCAACTCTGTAGGCAAGCCGGCGCCTTATTTAGAGTTGCGCATAATCGATGAGCAGGACGAAGAGGTGTCGCCGGGAACAGTCGGTGAAATTGTGATTCGCGGACCAAACGTGATGAAAGGTTATTGGAAAATGCCCAAGGAGACTGCAAAGGTGCTGCGCAATGACTGGTATCACACTGGAGATGCCGGTTATCGAGATGATGAAGGCTATGTGTTTCTCGTAGATCGGATGAAAGACATGATTATCAGTGGTGGCGAAAATATTTACTCGGTGGAGGTCGAGCGTATTATAGATTTGCTCCCTGCGGTCAGACAATGCGCCGTTGTCGGCCTGCCCGATGATACATGGGGTGAAATCGTGCATGCAGTAATTTCCCTGGAGTCTGGGTATACGTTAAGTGCGGAAGAACTGATTGAGCATTGTCGGGAATATATTGCCCGCTACAAGTGCCCCAAAGGCTTGACGATCTGGAGCGAGCTACCTTTGTCTAGTGCGGGAAAGTTGCAGAAGAATGAAATACGTGACCGTATGTCCTGAGACAAGTCTAACGGTTCGCCTCGTCGGTCAAGCAGGGAGCGTTACAGCGACCACACTACGACAGAATGAATTCAACGGTAGTCATGCCCTGGGCTGCGATCCTGAGACTTGAGAGAACAATCAAAACCGCAAAGGTGAAAGACAGTGTTTTGATGCTGCCAATGAGATCATCAGTGCTGTAGCTTTGCATTTTGCTCAGTTTACGGAAGCTGGTCGAGCAAAATCCCCAGGCGATACCGGTGAGCATAAGGCCGATGGCGAGGCTCCCGCGGCTAGCGATGGCAGACAGAGACGCATCGGATAAAAACAAGGACACTGCGTGAAATAGTATCGCGCTTGCGATTACAATTGTGCCAATACCGAAATACAGCATGGCGGTAGCCAACTGTTGCAGCACTATTCGATCGTCAGTGTTCGCGTCAGATGCAGGCATAGGAATAGGGACTTGCTGTTATAGCATCACAGTTGAGACAACGACAACAACCGCTATGGTGATTATCAAGATCACCATGACTTTCAATCCGGCAGCTAGGGCAGCTATGCTGCGCATCAGCGCGCTGGCATCGAGCTCTCCTTGCGCGATGATATCTGCGAGCTCTGTAGTGGGGCGAAAGTAAACAATGGCTTGCAAAATAGCGAGCGCCGCCGCAACAAATGTGCCAGCGCCCATAGACGAGACGCCTGATTCGATGCGAAAGAAAGCGTTGACAAGTGCTAGCAGGCCGGCCACTCCACACAACACGCTGACCACACGCATACGGTTGATCAGTACAATGAGAGTGCTAGCCTCTGAAGCGCCGAGCACTGTTAAGTTGGTGCTCAACTCATGGTCATCCACAAACGATACCCCCCCCGGTACAGCTTACAGCTTAATTAAGATTTTCAGCGATGTATGTTGAACATCCAACAGGTAGAGTACTAGAAATGGCGCGCGAGAGGTATGAAATTTTCCATCTTGTAGACGATAAAGGCGTAACTGGCTCACATTTATCGAACAAGTTTTATACTTTGATGACGGGCTTTGAGTGTCGGCTCTGGCGCGAATCAGGCCGTGAGCAAGTGCGCATGCTCAACAGCGTTTGCGACAAGTCCTCTATCGCCGACGCATGAGTGTATCATGCCCCAACGTAACGCTTTCTTTGCCGATATTGGCTCATTTGTCAGCATCATTTTAAGGGCACGGCTGCGACCGATCAGCCTCGGAAGTAAGTGGGTGGACCCGAGGTCGGGCGCGAGACCAATGCGACTGAATACCTGTATAAAGCTCGCAGACTCGGCTGCAATTGTTAGGTTACCCAGGAGTGCGAACGCACATCCCGCACCTGCGGCAACGCCGTTCACAGCAGTAATAACCGGGACGCTGCAATTTTTTATGGCTTGCAGAGTAGGGAAGTATCCATTCATTAAAGCAGTGACTACATCGTCGCCCTGCGGAGGGCGATTGTGTAAATCCTGTCCTGAACAAAAAGCACGACCGGCGCCTGTGATGATGAGCGCTCTGATGTTGCTATCCGATTCGACAATGTTTATTGCGGATGCAATATCGGCCATCATGGAAAAGTTCAGAGCGTTCAGCGCTTGTTGTCGGTTAAGTGTGAGGATGGCGATGCCAGAGTCGACAGTAAACAGTATAGTCTCGAAGTGATACATTCAAAGCAGCGCGTGATGCATGAATTTATCGAGCTCATCGTGAAAATCAGGAGCGGCAATGCTGCGCAGGGCATGCATGCGTTGGTTGATTGTCTTGCCTCGTAGGTCCGCGATACCCAGCTCAGTAGCAACGATATCCACGTCAGACTTTCCGGTGGTTACCAGTGAGGTGCTCAGCTTGGCCACGATTCGGCTGTGGCTGCCGTTACGAGTGGTACTGGGCATGGCGATAATAGAGAGGCCACTCTGTTGCGTGGATGCGGCGTGCATGAAATCTATCTGGCCTCCGACCGCTCCAATATAGCGATTATTGATCACTTCCGCGTTGACCTGGCCATACAGGTCAACCTCTATTGCTGAATTAATCGCTACCAGTCGATCCTGCTGTGCGAGATATTTCGCCGCGTGCGTGGTGGTGGCTGGATGCAACTCCACGTGTTTGTTGAGATGCAGGAAATGGCGCATATCTTCACCGCCAATCGCCAGTGCACCGACCGTGACGCCCGGTCGTATTCTGTTGGTCTCGTTGGTGATGACGCCGCTTTCAATGAGTGGTATGACGTCTTCTGTTAACATACCCGAATAGATACCAAGGCCTCGATGCTGTGATAGCGCAGACAGGATGGCCGACGGAACACTGCCGATTCCGTACTGAATCACGGCGCCATCCTGAATAATCTCTTGCAGGTGGCCTGCGATCTTTTTTTCTGTTTTTCCTATTGTGTTGCTCGGGCCGCCAACCGTGGTAGCCGAGCAGTGAATCACCATGTCCAGCAATGATTCGTCCAGAGGTTGGTCCAGGGAGGTGCAGGGTACCTGCTCATTCACTTCTGCTATCACCAGGCGTGCCGATTGCATGGCCGGAATGAGATAGTCGTTGGCGAACCCAAGGCTGTAGTGACCAGTGGGGCCACGTGGGCTGAGTTGGACCAGTACGACATCAATAGGTAAGGTACGGTCTGCCATAATGCGTGGTATAGACGAGTAATTACCCGGCAATATCTGTAACTTTGGTCCAAGATTCGCATTCGTTCCCATCGCGCCGTAGCTGATGACGTCAAAATCGTCGAGATGGGTGTTATTGAGTGTGTCAGAAAAAGATAAGCCCATGAAAACACTGAAGTGACCTATCGTCGACCTTTGCCTGATCAGAGTCTCCGTGAGCATGAGAGGTTCTGCGCATCCCTGTCCCCATGTCACGGTATCCCCTGACCTAACGTAATCAGCGAAGTGGAAACTATCCAGTGTGATTTCTCTTGGCATGTAGCTCCTTTTGAGATGACGGGTCTATCCTGATACAACAGCGCCGGCCGTTACCAGGCGCTGAATGTCGCTCGCGTCAAAGCCCAGTTCCTGCAGTATAATTTCATTGTGCTCGCCCGGCGCCGGAGGCGGAGATTGCTCCTTGCAGGGTGAGTGCCCTGTCACGATAGAGGGAAAGGGTAGCACTTCCCCGTGGGGTGTTTCTACGTGTGCTGCCCGGGCAATACTTTGAGGTGTTTGCAGCGCCTGGCGCGGAGTAATGCACAAGGTGGCCGGTACGTCGTGCTGTTCAAACAGGGAGAGCCAGTGCGCTGCGTTCTCGCCAGCGAACAACTCATCCAGCTGATGCATTAGGTCATCGCCTCGCGCCCTGCGCCCAGATTCGGTGGCATACATTTCCGATGCAAAGTGCGCGTGCTTCTCGCCCACGGCGACGACGAAATTATCCCAGAATTTCTGTTCCACAATAGTGAGGGCCACTTGTTTGCCATCTCGCGTCGTGAACAGGTCGTTGGTTGGGTAGAGATGGTCTTTGCTCGGTTGATCGTCCTTGAAGCCGAAGCGCAGGGCGTTCATATAGAGCATTGATTCGTAGAGGCTTATATCGATCACCGATGCCATGCCAGTGTTGTCCTTTTCACGCAGTGCGGCGAGGATTGCGATAGCTGCATACGTGCCGCCTGCCATGTCTGCCACAGGCGTTGACGAGCGGCGCGATGCTTCCCGCCAGTGTCCGCTCTGTGATAGCGAGCCTGCCATGGCCAAATAGGCCAGATCATGGCCGGGGTGTGAAGCCATCGGGCCCGTCTGGCCGAAGCCCGAAATTGAACAGTACACCAGGCCCGGATTAAGTTCCTGCAATGCATCTGCGCCGATGCCTAATCGTCTGGCTACCCCCGGACGAAAGCCCTCAATTGCGATGTCTCCGCGGAGTGCCAATCGTGTGATTACCTCGCCGGCATCGGGTGATTTCAGATCGAGTAAGAGACTGCGCTTGTTTCGATTTGCTCCTGCGAACAGTTGGCTCGTCATACCTCGGGCGTAGTCTCCTCCGGGCGGCTCGACCTTGATAATATCTGCGCCAAGATCAGCGAAGATCAGCGTGGTAAGTGGTCCCGGCAGTAACATTGAAAAATCGATAACAGTCAGCCCTGATAGTGGTTGCCAGGCTTTGTCAGGTGTCGCGGTCATGCTTACTTCTCCATAATTGCCTTCAGCATTCCGATTCTATCGCAAGGGTGACCAGTTCAGACATTTTCTTTTCCTTGTCGTACTGGTGGGCTGTTGATGTCGACAATAGCCTGAAATTTCGCAAGAATGTGTCATCGTCGCGATCCGCGCCGATGAAAAAAAGGAGACGAATGATGCCAAGTAACACGGAAATTATTCATGGTTTTATGGCTGCCTGGAACAGTTTGGATATAGATGCGGTAATGGCACACTTTACCGATGACGCGTCATACGCGAATATTCCAATGGGGCCGCCGCATGTAGGCAAGGCATCGATCCGCGAGTTCATTGATGGCTTTACGGGGAGCACGACAGAGATTAACTTCATTGTCCATCACCAGGTAGACGATGGACAAGGGGTTGTGATGAATGAGCGCACCGACATCCTGCAGATGGGCGACAAGCGTGTAGAGCTTCCCGTCATGGGCGTTTTTGAGCTTGTTGACGGGAAGATCAGTGCATGGCGTGACTATTTTGATATGGGTGGTTTCGCCTAGGTTCCAGCTTTGGCTGAGTGTGGTGCAGTGGATTCGCGGCTTTCTGTCGTTCCGGGCGACCCGCAGAGCGGGATTTCATTCTGCCTGCTAACCAGCGGCATAGATGCAAACCCTCTGCGCATTTGTGTGCAGCGGTAAGTAATCGAGCTGGCGCATGTGCAATGCCTGTTCCCAATGCTCAGAGGGCCAGGTGATAAAGAGTGGGCAGCCAGAGTTTTCGGCTACTGAACCATGCTAGACTGCCAAGGCACGAGGGTTTTTTAACACGGAACACCACACGTCGCTGGAGGTCATTGCTGTTGACGATGGAGCGGAGATATATCATGCGCAATGCGGTTGCAGCTTGTCTATTGCTTTTACTGGTGGCTTGTGACTCTCGACTAGGTAGCGACGAGTACATGGCGCGAGCAAAGGACTACCTCGCTCAATCAGACGCCGCATCTGCCACTATTGAGTTACAAAATGCACTCCAGCAGGACCCCTCCCTCGGTGAGGCGCGTTGGTTGCTTGGTAAAATCTTTCTGGGTAGTGGCAACCTCGATTTGGCGGCACATGAGTTCAGGCGGGCGGAGACTCTTGGTTGGCCGTTAGATGATATTCGTCCCGCCATGGCGCGTTTATATCTCGCGCAGGGCGATTACGACGGGGTTCTTGCTCTTGAAAAGGAGGGGCTTGACGCCGCCGCGGCAGCCACGCTGCTTTCCAGTCAGGCGTTGGCAGCCAATGCGCAAGGGAAAGAGGTTGAGGCGAATGAGCTGCTGGAGCAGGCTCGCGCGACAGATCCCGACTCCGAGGCGTTTAACCTGGCGGGCGCCTCCATATCTATGAACCAGGGAGAATATGAGCAGGCACTTTCCCTTGTTGAGATTGTACTGAAAAAAGAAAACAGGAACGAACTTGCCTGGCGTTTGAAAGGACAGGCGCTCATGCGGCTTCAGCGTTACGAAGAAGCCCGTGCAGCATTGGATCAATCTATCGAGCTTTCCAACTTCGCTTACGCCGACCGGGTCGCACGTGCGCTACTCAATATCCGTGTGGAAAATTATGAGGCGGCGCAAGAGGATGCGACCATCCTGCTGGAAATGGCGCCCCGGGGTGCTGCTGCGAATTATATTAACGGTGTACTTTTGTTTCAGGCCGGCGACTTTCTTGGCGCGTCCAGTGCCCTGCGTGATGCTGAAACACTGTCTGAGCAGTTTCCGATTATTCCCTATTATCTCGCGATCTCCTATTTGATTGAGGGTAACGAGGCATTGTCACAGACCTACGCACGCAAGTTTTATGAATTAGCTCCGGAGAGTGGGGCCGGTCGGAAGTTGTTCGCCATCACGCTTATGCAGGTGGGCAATATGAAGGATGCACGAGACATTATACGACCAGTTGTAGAGAATTCGCCGAATGATCTTGCAGCCCTGAATATTATGGGGAATGCTTATTTGATGGATGATAACGTCTACGCTGGTATGGTGTTGTATGATCGCATCGCTGAAGTGAACCCGGATTGGGCGATTGTGCCTTTGCGTAATGAAGCTTCGTTAGTGTTTCGCGATTTTGGCGGCGAAGAGGCCGTCAGGCCGGCGGACGATTTAGATAGCGAAATAAATTTCCCACAAGATGACATTCTCAAAATACGGCAGTCTCTGTCGGACGAAGACTATGCCGCTGCGGTTGAACTAGCCAAGTCATACCAGTTTCGCGATCTTGAACAGCTATCACCTGTACACTTACTCGGCAGGGTCTATATGGCAGGGGGGGACAATGAAAAGGCCCGTGAAATATTTAGCAATGCTTTGGCTCGCAGTCCCGGAGATTCCTTCTCTAATCAGAATCTGGCTAAGATAGCGCTGGAAAGTGAAGACGCCGCTTCCGTTCGAGCGTATTACGAGGACATTCTGAAGCATAACAAGAATGATTTCTCCGCCTTGATGCAGGTGGCGGCGCTGGATTCAGCTGAGGGGAATATTTTGGCGATGGTGACAGGCCTTAAGCGTGCTATCAAAGCTCATCCAGATACAGTGGAACCTCGTCTTAACCTGGCCCGACATTATTTGGCTTCCGGGAATGCAGCGCGAGTTGAAGGGTTGTTCTCTCCCCTGAGCAGCGCCAGACAGCGTAAGCCCGCCGTACTGGAGGTGCGGGGTCTCGCGCGGCTGCAGCAGGGGCGATATGCGGGTGCTGTCGAGCAGTTCGAGCAACTGGTGGAATTGAGTCCTGGCTCCGCTAGGCTGCATTACCTGGTTGCTATAGCTGCCAGCGGTGCCGGTGATGGAGACTTGAGCAAAAAGGAACTGTTGCAGGCCGTGGAGGTGGATCCGGACTACTTGCCCGCATTGACGGCGCTTGCCCGTATAGCCTATCGCGAGAAAAAGACGGAGGAATTTACCGAATATGTTGACACACTCGTTAAGCTGGCACCGGAGTTACCCGATACCATTATGTTGCAGGCCCTGAAAGCTCGAGCTTCGGGTGACTCCGTCTTAGCGCTGGCATTATTCAAGCAGGCTTATGAACTTGCGCCTACATCCGAGACAGCAATGGAGCTGGCGAGATACTATAAGGCGCTGGGGCGTAATGACGATGCGGTGGCGTTGATGCAGGATTGGATTAAGGACAATCCCAGGGATGAGAGTGTACAAGGTGCCCTTGCCAGCCATTTTCAGGCAACGGGTGATACGGCGTCCGCGATTTTTCATTATCAAAGAGTGCTGGCCATCAACCCGAATAACTTTGTTGCCCTGAATAATCTGGCATGGAATATGCGGGACGTAAATATTCTTCGGGCAATGTCTTTTATCGAGAGGGCTGTAGCACTGTCTCCGAACCCGGCGGTACTCGACACCCAAGCCTACTTGCAACATCTGGCTGGAGACAATGTGGCCGCGCGATACACCATTCGACAAGCGCTTTTAGGTGCGCCAGATGAGCCGTCAATGCGCTACCACAGTGCAATGATTGATGCGGCGCTGGGTGACAAGTCAGCCGCCCTCGATACGCTTACCGACCTGACTGCGGAGAACGCTGAGTCGTTTCCGGAGCGGGCCGAGGCGCTTGAGCTACTGCAGTCCCTGCAGTCCGAGGTACGTCAGTAGGCGCCTATGACACCGTTACCGAGCAGGCGCTCGATCTCTTCATCGCTGTAACCCACTTCCCTGAGTACCTCGGCGCTGTGTTCACCCAGCCGGGGAGGGTGGCGGTAGAGGCCAGCCGGAGTTTCTGACAAATGCCCAGGGTAACGTACATAGCGCATGGTGCCGGCGTCGGGATGATCTGCATCGAAAATGGTGCGATTGTGCTTTGCTTGTGGGTCCTCTGCGAATTCTCTGATAGTTTTCACAGGACCAAAGGGTACGCCTGCCTCGTCCAGACGCTCCAGCAGAGCGTCAGTTGTGAAGTTTTTCATGACATCTGCAATGGCATCGAGCCATGGGCCGAAGTCATTGACTCTTTCGCCAACGTTCCGCATACCCTCACGATCCAGCAGCTCGGTACATTCCAGTGCATTGCACAGACCTTCAAAATGGTTGTCTTGCAGGGCCATACCTACCACATAGCCGTCGGCCGTCTCAAATGTGCGCAGCACAGCCAGTGGAGCTGGATCCTGCATCTCGTTTGGCACAAAACTGTCCACGGGGATCATGTCAGGAAGCGAGTTGAGTGCCCAGGCATCGATCATCGGTACATCCACGCGTTGGCCCTTACCTGTCCCGCCCGAGCAGTCACGAGCATAGAGAGCGGCCATAGCGACACCGGCAGCGGTAGTGGCGGTGGTCTTGTCCACGATGGCAGACTGGATTAGTTGGGGCTTGCCGCCAAACGGCATGCCCTGAATATGCATCATGCCCACCAGTCCTTGCGCTATTGGGTCGTAGGCTGGCTTGTGAGCATAGGGGCCAGTGGGCCCGAAGCCCGTGATTGAGACGAAGACCAGACGCTCATTTAGCTTGCACAAATTTTCGTAGCCTATACCGAGCCGTTCCAGCACACCGCTGCGAAAATTTTCAACCAATATGTCAGCATCCTGCACAAGCTTACGAATAATTTCGATGCCGGCCGGATTTTTCATGTCTATCGACAGGCTGCGCTTGTTGCGGTTCATTTGCGAATAGAAGCCGCTCAGGTCGGCTTTCTGGGGCGGTGTCATCCAGCGCGCGACTTCTCCATGCAGAGGCTCGATTTTGACTACGTCAGCGCCCAGATCTCCCAGTTGCTGTGAACACAGCGGCCCGGTAATCATAGAGGTGATATCAATGACGCGAATACCCTTGAGTGGGCCAAT
>CAJQQW010000369.1 GCA_905480565.1 uncultured Halioglobus sp.
GAGATGGTGATGCCGGGTGACAACGTGCAGATGGAAGCGACACTGATTGCACCGATTGCGATGGAAGAGGGCCTGCGTTTTGCGATTCGCGAAGGTGGTCGTACTGTTGGTGCTGGCGTGGTAGCCAAGATCATCGAGTAAGCAACGGCCCGGCGTTTCAGGCCGTGGAATAGTCAGTAACTATGGCACCATGAATCAGTCGTCTTGATTGAGTACAGAGCCCGGCCCTTGAGCCGGGCTTTTTTGTGGGTTGTAATCGGGTGGTGAAAAGGTCAGACCCCGCCCCCGGTCGGGGGCAAGCGCAGCCACCGGCTGTCTACGTGCGGCTGTTTATATCAGACAGTTGCTCGTTGAGGGTAAGAAAGTCATACAACAGCCCGACAACAATAATTGCTGCAGCAAAGGGGATGACAATGAACACGCCGCTGGCCGCCAGATAGAGCAGCCCTGTCCATATTTTACCCATATAGAAACGGTGCAGACCCAGTGGCCCGAGAAAAGTCAGTAATACCCAGGCTACACTGTAGTTAACCCTGCCAGGCTCAAAGCGCGTGTCGGCTTGCCGCGCCATGGAGGGTATCAGGAGCAGATCGATGATCCAGCCGATGAAAAACAGCCCGAAAGTAAGGAACCAGATGACGCCTGTGATCTGCTTGCCGAAATAAAAGCGGTGAGCACCGATAAACCCGAAAATCCAAAGGACGTAGCCCATTAACATCGAGTGGGTGGCGTGTTCCTCGCGCATTGTCATGACCTCTTGTGGTGGTTTGTGTGCCTGTATGGTCAGTGCTTGAGTGCGGTACGTCAAGCCATCGCAATACCTCGCTCTGTGCCGATTGTTATGAAGAGTCCGGGGTCCCGATAAGCGCATTGGCCATATTTAACCCCTCCGATTCACTGTCACTGCATTGGGGTGGTCCCTGAGGCTATCGCTACCAGGTATTCGGCGTGACAGCGAATCGGGCCGGGCTCGCTGCCCGGCACAGGTGCAGTCAGACGCCATCGAGCCCGATAGGCAGACTTCTGCCGCTCATAGGACAGACAGAGTAAGTGGGCGGCCAGTAAGCCGGGATAAAAAGGCTGCAGCACACAAGGTATAACCCCTGGTTATGCAGCGTACCGATTTGGCATCAATCTCTTCCGTATTTTATGCGCGTTCCACCTTGACAGTGCAGGGGGCCATCATTAGAATTCGCGTTCCTTTTTCGGGGGACTCCCTAGCGGGTCTCTGGTTTTTTATTGTTTGGAGTTTAGTCAGGTGCAGAATCAACGCATTCGTATACGCCTCAAGGCCTTCGACCATCGTCTCATCGATTCCTCCACACAGGAGATCGTTGAAACAGCGCGCCGCACAGGGGCACTGGTGAAAGGGCCAATTCCTCTTCCAACACGGAAGGAAAAGTTTACCGTGTTGGTATCGCCTCACGTTAACAAGGATGCCCGCGATCAGTACGAAATTCGTACCCACAAGCGTCTTTTGGATATTGTGGAGCCCACGGAAAAGACGGTAGATGCGTTGATGAAACTCGACCTGGCAGCAGGCGTAGAAGTACAGATCAGTCTTGGTTAACTGCGATATGTAGTTTGACCTGTCCCCACCGCAAAGCGGGCCCGGCCCAAACCGGCAGTGGGGGTGTAACGTCCGGCAAATGTAAGTAGCAGGACGGCCATAGAGGGTTAAGCCCCGTACACTGAGAGGTTAGAAGAATGAGCATTGGATTAGTCGGCCGAAAGTCCGGCATGACGCGCGTTTTCACAGAAGACGGCGCTTCCATACCAGTAACCGTAGTGGAGGTCACTCCAAACCGCGTTACTCAGATCAAAGAAGTCGATAGCGATGGCTATCGCGCAGTTCAAGTGACGGCGGGAAGCCGTAAGGCCTCAAAAGTAAGCAAGTCAGAGGCAGGCCAGTTTGCAAAAGCGGGCGTTGAAGCCGGTTCAGGTTTGTGGGAATTCCGCTTGGCGGATTCCGAGGATGCGCCTGAAGTGGGTGCTGAACTGACAGTCGAGCGATTTGAAGCGGGTCAGAAAGTCGATGTAGCCGGCAAGTCCAAGGGTAAGGGCTTCCAGGGAGTCATCAAGCGTTGGAATTTCTCCATGCAGGATGCCACCCACGGTAACTCGTTGTCGCACCGCGCGCCCGGATCCATTGGCCAATGTCAGACGCCGGGTCGCGTCTGGAAGGGCAAGAAAATGTCCGGCCACATGGGGGCGGAAAATGTAACCACCCAGGGACTCGAAGTGGTCCGGGTAGATACTGATCGCAATTTGTTACTTATCAAGGGCGCAGTGCCTGGCGCTCCCGGTGGCGACGTTATCGTTCGTCCCGCGGTTAAAGCTTAAGGTTAGGGGGTCTCTAACGTGGAATTAAGTGTAATGAAGCCGGGCAACAGCGAAGCGGGCAAAGTGTCTGTTTCGGATGACGCTTTTGCTCGGGAGTACAACGAAGACCTGGTTCATCAGGTTGTAACGGCTCACCTTGCTGGAGCCAGGCAGGGGACACGCGCACAAAAAAATCGTGCCGATGTCAGGGGCGGAGGCAAAAAGCCCTGGCGCCAAAAGGGGACTGGGCGGGCCCGTGCTGGAACATCCAGCTCCCCGATCTGGCGCTCTGGTGGTGTAACGTTCGCGGCCAGGCCGCAGGATCACTCCAAGAAAGTGAACCGTAAAATGTACCGCGCCGCAATGCAGACCATTATGTCTGAGCTGGCGCGTCAGGATCGATTGATGGTGGTCGAGAGCCTGGATCTGGAAGAACCAAAGACCAAGTTGCTGGCCAAGCAGCTTGAAGCGTTTGGGCTGGATAATGTATTGATTGTTTCAGCGGAAGTTGGCAAGAACCTTTATCTGGCGTCACGCAATTTACACAAGGTGAACGTACTCGATGTCGAGGGTATGGATCCTGTGAGCTTGATCGGGCACGAAAAAGTTTTAGTCACTGTCGATGCAGTGAAAAAGATTGAGGAGATGCTGGCATGAACCAGGAGCGCGTATTTCAGGTGCTGGTGGGGCCGCATACCTCTGAGAAAGCAGCTATTGCTGCGGATACCAGTAATCAGTATGTATTCAAGGTCGCAGTAGATGCGACCAAGGCAGAGGTCAGGAAGGCGGTTGAGCAGCTGTTTAAAGTCGATGTGGTGGATGTCACTACCCTGCGTGTAAAGGGTAAGTCCAAGCGCACTCGTTATGGCCTGAGCATCCGGCCGACCTGGAAGAAGGCTTACGTGAAATTGGCGCAGGGTCAAGATATTGACTTTGCCTTGGCGGATTAAGGAGTAGGAGCGAAATGGCAGTTTTAAAGAGTAAGCCCACTTCTCCGGGACGTCGCCACGTTGTTCGGATCGTCAATGACGAGCTGCACAAGGGAGCGCCGTATGCGCCTCTGCTGGAAAAGCAGAACAAGACAGGCGGCCGCAACAACAACGGGCGTATTACCACTCGTCACAAGGGCGGTGGTCACAAGCATCATTACCGCATAGTGGATTTCAAGCGCATCAAGGATGGCATTCCAGCCACGGTTGAGCGTTTGGAGTACGACCCCAATCGCACCGCACACATTGCGCTGCTTTTGTTTGCGGATGGTGAGCGACGTTACATCGTGGCTCCCAAGGGAGTTTCAGCTGGGGAGGTCCTGCAGTCCGGTCCGTCCGCCCCTATCAAGGCAGGTAACTGTTTGCCTTTGCGCAACATCCCTGTGGGTTCTGTTGTGCATTGTATTGAACTGAAACCCGGCAAGGGTGCGCAGTTGGCACGTTCGGCGGGTGCTTCGGTGCAGCTGGTGGCTCGAGAGGGCCAATACGCAACACTGCGATTGCGTTCTGGCGAGATGAGAAAGGTGTTGGCCGATTGTCGAGCAACCTTGGGAGAGGTATCAAACTCCGAGCACAACCTGCGTAAGTTGGGCAAAGCCGGTGCTTCTCGGTGGCGTGGTATTCGGCCTACCGTTCGCGGTGTTGCCATGAACCCGGTAGACCATCCACATGGTGGTGGTGAAGGCCGTACTTCTGGTGGTCGTCATCCCGTTAGCCCCTGGGGAACGCCTGCCAAGGGTTATAAGACCCGTAAGAACAAGCGTACGGATAATCTGATTGTGCGTCGCCGTGGTAAGAAATAGATTCGGATACTGACTCGAGGAAAATATTGTGCCGCGTTCACTAAAAAAAGGTCCGTTTATCGATCTTCACCTGATGAAAAAGGTTGAGGCCGCTGTTGAAAGTAACGATCGCCGTCCGATCAAGACCTGGTCGCGCAGATCCATGGTGTCACCCGACATGGTTGGCCTGACGATCGCTGTACACAACGGCCGTCAACATGTGCCGGTCTTGATTAACGAAGACATGGTAGGTCATAAGCTGGGCGAATTTGCATCGACCCGGACGTTCCGCGGACATATCGCGGACAAGTCAGCCAAGCGCTAAGCGCTTATCTGCATTGAGGGATATGAGATGGAAGTAGCAGCAACGTTGAAAGGTGCGCAAATATCGCCACAGAAAGTCCGCTTGGTGGCGGATCAGATTCGCGGTAAGGACGTGGAGGAAGCGCTCGGATTGCTGGAGTTCAGCACTAAGAAAGCGGCCCATATCGTTAAGAAAGTGCTTGATTCTGCTATCGCTAATGCAGAAAACAACGAAGGTGCAGACGTGGATGAGCTGAAAGTGTCCACCATATTTGTTGATCAGGGCAGAACCATGAAGCGGTTGCGCCCCAGAGCGAAAGGCCGTGCAGACCGCATTTTGAAGCGTAGCTGTCATATCACGGTAAAAGTTTCAGACGGCGACAGCCAGGTTTAGGAGAAGACTAAATGGGTCAGAAAGTACACCCCACGGGCATCCGCCTCGGCATCGTCAAGGATCACACTTCGATCTGGTACGCCGATAGCAAGAACTACGCCCAGCAGCTGATTAGCGATTTGCAGGCGCGTGAGTACATTGAGAAGGCACTGGATCACGCATCGGTCAGCCGAGTCGTCATCGAGCGTCCAGCGCAAACAGCGCGCATTACCATTCACACTGCTCGTCCGGGCATCGTGATTGGTAAGAAAGGCGAAGATGTAGATAAGCTTCGGAAAGACCTCTCTCAGAAAATGGGAGTGCCTGTACACATTAATATTGAAGAGATTCGTAAACCGGATCTGGATGCGCGCCTCGTGGCGCAAAACGTTGCCCAGCAGCTGGAGCGGCGCGTCATGTTTCGTCGCGCCATGAAACGCGTTGTGCAGAACGCCATGCGCCAGGGTGCAGAAGGTATCAAGGTGCAAATTGGTGGGCGCCTTGGCGGAGCAGAAATTGCTCGCACCGAATGGTACCGAGAGGGCCGGGTGCCGCTGCATACGCTGCGTGCTGACATCGATTATGCGACTTACGAAGCCGAGACAACCTATGGAATTCTGGGCGTCAAGGTATGGATATTTAAAGGTGAAGTCATCGGCAGTGAAGCCCCTGCCGAGACGACCAAGAAGACAGCAACTAGTTAAGGGTTACGCAGATGCTTCAACCAAAGCGTACAAAATTCCGAAAGACGCACAAGGGCCGCAACCGTGGTCTTGCCCATCGCGGTAGCAAGGTTAGCTTCGGCGAATACGGGCTGAAGTCTGTGGGCCGCGGCCGGATTACCGCTCGACAGATAGAGGCGGCTCGGCGAGCGATGACGCGCCATATTAAGCGTGGCGGAAAAATCTGGATTCGTGTTTTCCCGGATAAGCCCATTACTGGTAAGCCGCTAGAGGTACGTCAGGGTAAAGGTAAGGGTAACGTTGAATACTGGGTTGCCCAGATTCAGCCTGGAAAAATCCTCTACGAGGTTCAGGGTGTTTCTGAGGAGCTGGCACGAGAGGCGTTTGAGCTCGCAGCAGCCAAGATCCCGGTAGCCACAAAATTTGTTAAACGGACGGTGATGTAATGAAAGCAAGTGAATTGCGCGAAAAGTCCGCAGAAGAGCTGAACAGCGAGTTATTGTCGCTGCGCGAGGAGCAGTTCAGGCTCCGCATGCAGGTGTCTACTGGTCAGCTAGGGCAGACACATCTTCTGAAAAATACTCAGAGAGATGTTGCTCGAATCAAGACTGTGCTCACTGAAAAGGCGGGTGAATAACGATGGCCGTAGCAGAGAATCGCACCAGAGTGGTAACCGGGAAGGTTGTCAGCAACAAGATGGACAAGACCGTCACCGTGATGGTGGAGCGTCGTGAGAAGCATCCTGTATATGGGAAGTACCTGACTCGCTCTTCAAAAATTCATGCGCATGATGAGAGCAACCAGTGCAATATCGGCGACACTGTGACTGTTGCGGAATCGCGTCCTATTTCCAAGTCCAAGACATGGCGCTTGCTGGAAATTATCGAGAGTGCGGCTCAGGTATAGATTCGTTATTCGGGTCCTGGGGTAAGCGGCGGTGCCGCAAGTGGGAGTAGAACATGATTCAAACACAGTCATATTTGGAAGTTGCAGATAACAGTGGCGCGCGCCGCGTTATGTGTATCAAGGTATTGGGCGGCTCTAAACGCCGCTATGCCCGTGTTGGTGACCTGATTAAGGTTACTGTGAAGGAAGCTATTCCCAGGGGTAAGGTTAAAAAAGGTCAGGTGATGACTGCAGTCGTTGTGCGTACGAAAAAGGGTGTGCGTCGTTCAGACGGTTCACTCATTAAGTTCGATGACAATGCGGCAGTTTTGCTCAATGCGCAGGACGCACCAATCGGTACACGTATTTTTGGGCCTGTGACCAGAGAGCTGCGTGGTGAGAAGTTCATGAAAATTATCTCGCTGGCTCCGGAAGTCATCTAGTCAACCGGATAGGAATGGGTAGAACAATGTTGAAAATCAAAAGAGATGACGAGGTGATCGTCTTGGCCGGTAAGGACAAGGGGAAGCGTGGGACCGTGAGAACCGTGCTCCCCAACAGCAAGCTCATTGTGTCCGGTGTCAATATGATCAAGAAGCATACAAAGCCGAATCCGCAGGCTGGCATTGCTGGCGGTATCGTAGAGAAAGAGAGCGCGATACAGGGTTCAAACGTGGCGATTTTCAATTCCGCTACCAATAAAGCTGATCGTGTCGGTTTCAAGTTTGTCGGAGATCGTAAGGTTCGTGTTTTCAAGTCCAGCGGCGAGGAGATTGACTCCTAAGCTGCCGCTAGCTGAATGGTCAACAGGTAATAGACATGGCGACGTTGAAAGAAAGATATCAGGCTGAGATTGTTCCTCAATTGCAGGAGGAACTCGGGCTTAAAAATGTGATGGAGACCCCTCGCGTTACCAAGATCACCCTCAACATGGGTGTCGGTGAGGCGCTGGGCGATAAAAAAGTTCTCGAGAATGCGGTTGCGGACATGGAGAAAATCTCGGGTCAAAAACCCGTGGTGACCAAGGCTCGCAAATCGATTGCCGGGTTCAAGGTTCGTGACGGGTGGCCTATTGGTTGTAAGGTAACCCTGCGTTCTGACCGCATGTATGAGTTCCTTGAGCGGCTGATTGCTATCGCGATCCCGCGGGTCAGGGATTTTCGGGGTATTAGCCCGAAGTCATTTGATGGTCGCGGCAATTTCGCAATGGGCGTGTCTGAGCAAATCATTTTTCCTGAAATTGATTACGACAAGGTCGATGCGCTGCGTGGTATGGACATTACTATTACAACCTCCGCTCGTACGGACGATGAAGGTCGCGCATTGCTGCGTGCTTTCAGCTTCCCATTGAAGGATTAAGAGGCTCTATTCATGGCAAAGAAATCAATGATTGCTCGTGAGGCCAAGCGTACCCGGACAGTAGCCAGGTTTGCTGCCAAGCGTGCCGCGATCAAGGCGGTT
>CAJQQW010000370.1 GCA_905480565.1 uncultured Halioglobus sp.
GATTGCGACAGCGCAATTTGGCGGCCCGACGTTCATGTCCTGCAAGGTGGCGAATGATAGCGACGGCGATATTTACATCGCAGACCTTGAGGCAGCGGGTGTTGACCACTGCTTCAATAGTGAGCGTAGCGATGGCGTGACAGGTAAATGTCTCGTGCTGATTACACCAGATGCGGAGCGCAGCATGAACACCTATCTTGGAATCAGCGAAACACTGTCCACCGAGCAACTGGATGCCGAGGCCATTGCCGATTCCGAATACCTCTACATCGAAGGCTACCTGGTAACCTCTCCCACCGGCCGCGCGGCCGCCATCAAGGCTAGGGAAATCGCCGAGGCCGCGGGTGTTAAAACCGCCCTGAGTTTTTCTGATCCGGGTATGGTGGAATTTTTTCGCTAGGGTATTGCGGAGATCATTGGCAGTCGACTGGACCTCGTGTTCTGTAATGAGGATGAAGCCCTCGGCTGGGCGCAAAGCGACGACATCGATGTCGCGGTAGAGAAAATAAAGGACGTTGCCGAGACATTCGTGATAACGCGGGGCGCCGCGGGCGCACTGACCTTTGACGGCAAAGAGCTCGCCGAAATACCGTCGAACAAGGTAGACGCAGTGGACACCAATGGCGCGGGCGACATGTTTGCGGGCGCCTTTCTCTATGCCATCACCAGCGGCGAAGATTTTCCTACCGCGGGGCGCTTCGCCAGTCTCGCGGCCGGCAAAATTGTGGCTAACTTCGGTCCACGCCTGCCCGCCAGGGATTACAAGGCTCTGCGAGAGGAATTCTTTGCCAGGTAATTCGTGGACACAGATGCCCGCAGCGCCTCACTCGGGTTGTCCGAACAATCCGAATTGCCGGTCCGTCAGGTCGGCAAACGATGCATCGACGAAACCCAGAATGCCATCGGCCACCGGCGCCAACTGTCGGTCGACATAGTACTGATAGTCGATAGGCGCCAGTGGTGCCGTCGCCGGCTCTGCCCCGCTGGTCGTCATAACGTACTCCACCCAATCGCCACGCTGAGGCGCCGCTATGCCACGCACCTCGTAGAGGCGCGCCGCTTGTACATGAGGAGGGATATTGCGCTCGTAGTCCACCAGTTTTCGCCGCAGGCGTTTGCGGTAGACTAGCTGATCATCAAGCTCACCCGCCAATACCCGGGCAGTGAGATCTTTGACGTAGTCAGCGTAATCCTGCTGCATAAAAATACGACGATATAACTCTTCCTGAAACTCCCGCGCCAGCCTGGTCCAGTCTGTACGCACAGTCTCCAGTCCCTTGAATACCAGCCGGTCACTCCCTCTGGTCTCAACTACACCCGCATAGCGCTTTTTGCTGCCCTTGTCGGAACCGCGCACAGTGGGCATCAGGAATCGTTTGTAATGGGTTTCGAACTGTACTTCCAACGCACTTTCGAGTTGGAATTCCTCGCGAACTTGAGCCTGCCACCAGGCATTCAAATCAGACTCCAGACATTGACCAGCGCTGACAGCAGCGGCGTCCGACGTCGCGTCCTGAACCCAGACAAAAACAGAATCCGTATCGCCATAAATGACCTGATGCCCCCGCGATTCAATGTAATCCCGCGTACGACCCAGGATCTGATGTCCCCGCAGGGTAATCGAACTGGCGAGCCGAGGATCAAAGAAGCGACAGCCTGGAGTGCCCAGCACGCCATAGAAACTATTCATAATAATCTTGATCGCCTGGGACAGCGGCTCATCCCCGACTGACTTCGCCTGATCTCGTTGCTGCCACAGAGCCTTGATAACCGCAGGCAGGATATGTCCGCGGCGGGCAAATCGTCCGCCGATATACCCCTCGACAGTCTCTCCTTCCAGACATTCATCCGACAGTCCGAGCGCCAGACCGAGGGGGTCAATACAAAAGGTGCGAATGATGCTGGGATACAAACTCTTGAAATCCAGCACGAGCACGTGGTCGTAGATACCCGGCCGTGAGTTGAGCACGAAACCACCTGGGCTGGCAGTCTGCTCGCGGCTTGCGTTTGACGCAACGTAACCCTCCCGGTGCAGGCGAGGTAAATACAGGTTATCAAACGAGGCCACCGAGCCGCCCATACGATCCAGGTTGAGACCAGTCATGGCACTGCGTGCTACCGCAAAATCCATCAGGGCAGTAGTGTCAAAAATAGCAGATACCAATTCACAATCCTTGAGGTTGTAAGCTGCAAGTCGACTCTTATCCTCACTATAGAGCTGGCCAATCTGTTCCCCGCGTCCACCGCCATGCAGCAGCTTGCCTTCTCCCAAAAGTTGCCGGGAAACGTTTTCGAGAGAGAAGCTCTCGAAGCGATAAAACGCCGCGCGCAGCAACTCAATGCCGTCAAGTACGACGCGCCCCGGAAAGTTTACGGTAAAGCGTTCACCCTCTTCGTCGAGCTCTCGCCAGTAGCCTGCACGCCGTCCGCGACCCAACAGCAATCGACGACCAGTCCGGTCCGCCTGACGCTGCAGGAAGCGGGTATCGAAGTTCACCACATTCCACCCGATCAGCACATCGGGATCGAATTCATCTATCCAGTCAAGGAAACGCTGAAGCGCGTCGTCGGCGGTGGCGCATGCCTCGACAAAATCCTGCCGGGCGCCCTTGCCCACCATAAATACTCTGCGAGCCTCCTCACCCTCTTTTTTGCCATGCACCGCGATCGAGTAGAGCTCGTGCCCCTTCATCGCCGTTTCGATATCAAAAGACACTACCCGCAGTGTCGGCCTGTAATCGCCTGCTTTCACCGCCGGATCTTGCAGTAACCAGTGCCTGCCCCGGCGCCTCGGGTGGCCACGGATCAACGCTGAGCCCGCGACGAAACGCTCCATCAGGTAGCGCTCAGCGGGGTTAATATCCGCCTCCAGCGGCTCCACACCAGCCTCGCGCAACGCATCAGCAGCGCGCCGCGCAGCGCGGTGTTGGCGGAAATATACACCTGTCACCGCGTGCATACCGAACGTACGGAGAGGAAGCGCGCGAAAATCCACATCCAGCGAACGCGCTAACACCTCCCGCGCGCGAGGCAAGTCACACTCGGCCAGGAAAAAGACACTGTTTTCTCCGGAGACCATAATGCACAGAGGGCCGTCAGGGCTGCTGAACCAGAATTCCAGCTCGACACCGTCCGACGTGTCCCGCCAGTTGCGAGTCAGCAGAAAGCCCTCAAAAGTCCGCTCAGTCAAACTGCACCTTTAGTTTCATGAGGGGGGGGCTGGGATTGCCCCTCCCGGTAGCTTAAGCTATGCCCCTCAACTGCCAGGCCCTTGTGACATTAGCACGCCAGGCTAAAGCTCCCGACAGCGAAGAAACAGGTAATCCCATGGACAAGCCAGTCATCAAGCAGGACCCGTTGTACCAGTTGCTGCGTAATGAGGACATCAAGAGCTTCAACGAGCAGCGCGATCAACTGGATACCAGCGAACTGAAAAATGGCGATTATCGCGGACGCGACCTGCGCAACATGAACGCCGCAGGCCTGGATTTCAGCAATTCCTATTTTCGCAACGCCGACCTTAGCGGTATCGACTTCCGCGAGACAGACCTGGAAGGCGCCAGCTTGCTGGATGCAAAGCTTTCAGGTACTTACTTCCCGGAAGAAATCGACCCGCAGGAGTTGCGCCTGTCACTCGAGACAGGCACCCGTCTGCGCTACCATCGTCGCTGAAAACGCCTAGCCCTGGGACAACAGATCACGCAAATCGATGATCGCGGCATTGGCCCGGCTGATATAGGACGCCATGACCAGGGAATGGTTGGCAAGGGGTCCGAAGCCACTGCCGTTAAGCACCATGGGACTCCACAGCGTTTCCTGGGTTGCCTCCAGTTCGCGAATAATCTGCTGCACGCTCACCTGTGCATTTTTCTTGCGCAGGACGTCCTCAAAATCCACTTCCACTGCCTTGAGAAAGTAGATTAGTGCCCAGGCTGTTCCCCGTGCTTCAAAGTACACATTGTCGATCTCGGTCCAGGGCGTCTGGATATACTGCTCCGTAGGGGTCTGGGTCGACTGGCTGGCCTCCGCATCCCCTGCCAGGTCTGTGTTAATACGTCTCTCTCCGACACTGGCACTCAAACGTTGCGACAGACTACCCAGACGAGTTTCCACTGTGGACAACCAATAACGTAAATTGTCTGCGCGGGCATAGAACTGCGCTTCGGGCGCTTTGTCATCGGACAGTCGCTCAAAATAACGGTACGCATAGGTCAGCCCGTCTTCATACACCGACTCGGACGAGGGCAGTATCCAACTGGTGGAATCGAAGTTGAACTTGGGCTCCATCTCGGCCAGATCGACATCCTCTTTCGACTGCGACTGGGAGCGACTGAACGCCTCACGCATGGCCCGCGATAGATCACGCACCTGAATCAGGGCGCCGAATTCCCAATTGGAAATATTGTCCAGCCATACACCAGGGGGAAAGCGATCGTTACGAATGTATCCTCCGGGTTTATGCAGCATCGTTTCTACCACCGAAATCAGGGCTGCTGTGGTAACCGAACCCGTCACCACCGTGCCACCACCCTCGGCCGCCAAAGCTTGTGCCTCCGCCCTGACATCGCCGGGGCCTGGCAAGATACTCCAGTACATGCCCAATACAATGGCGATAAGCAGGTAGAGACCCAGAGCTATCGCCACTAATTTACCTGTTCCCCCCACCGGCATGAGGCCCGAAAGCGTCTCTCGCCAGCCAACGCTGGACTCTTTAGCTGAATTCATAGAACGTTCCTGTCAGTGATGTTCGTGCCCACTCGCGGATGAGCTTGCGCTCTTGCGCACCTCCGCGGGAGTGCAGATGGTTTCCTCGGTCACGAGGTGCAGACAAAGCTCGACGTCATCACCCGCCACAGGCCGGTACTCAAGGCCCAGCAGCATCAGGTGCGTGCCCCCGGGGGCTAGTTCGAGCCGCTCACCCGGCGCCAGCGCCACGCCGTCGAGTTGCTCCATGCGCATCAAACCATCGACCTGCCGGGTAGTGTGTATCTCGGTTTTCTTCGACACATTGGAACTGGCGCCGACTATAGCGATGGCAGTCTCCCTGTTATTGCTGATTGTCATATAACCTGCAGAGTTAGGCTGGAAAGGCGGCATGGCTCTGATCCAGACATCCTCAAACACAACGCCTGCTGCAGGCTCAGCCCGCAGCGCTGGCATACACAGGCCAGCGACCAGAACAGTTAACCATATCCGTTTCAATTTACGACTCCAACGAGGACACTTCAAACGACACACCCTGTCGGCGTATTGTACCACTCGTGAACGATTTGACACCGGTCTGGGCCAACTATCGCAACTATCGCAACTATTGATACAATGCCCACCAGGCGCCGCGCGCGGTGCCCTTTTCCCACAGGAGCCACCATGCGTTTGATTCTCGCGGGCTTGCTGCTAGCCAGCACAGTTTGCTTCGCCCAGGCCGTCGACACAAGCAGCCAGGATCCATTCAAGGGGTCGGCGACGGCCGAGTTTCTTCCCGTTGAAGAGGCCTATGGACTTGAGGTCGAGGTCATCAGCGAGCGTCAATTGCGTCTGTTCTGGCGTATCGCACCCGAGTATTACCTGTACCAGCATCGATTCGACTTCACACTGCAGGATGAACAGGGCGACATTGGCA
>CAJQQW010000371.1 GCA_905480565.1 uncultured Halioglobus sp.
CGTACTGGCAATTGCCCCTGCCCCCTGCAGGGTACGCCCCAGGATAATACCGCCGATACTATCGGCCATGGCGGCAACCACACTACCCAGGGCAAACAGCAACAGCCCTGCGACGATTACTGGCTTACGACCCAACTGGTCCGACAGCCAGCCCAGGGGGATCTGTAACAGTGCCTGGGTGAGCCCGTACATACCTATAGCCAGGCCGATCAGGCTCGGCGTTGCCTCTGGAAAATCCGCCGCGTAAAGGGCCAACAGGGGCAATACCATGAACAGGCCCAGCATGCGAAAACAGTAAAGCACTGCGAGCGCACCGACCGAGCGACGCTCATCCGGGGACATGGGGTGTTCGGTTATCACTTGATTTTAATTCACATCGGCGGGTTCAAAAGCACCGCAACATACTAACAGTTTGACCCGCGATAGCCCATCTCTATAACGTCTTCCTGCAACCGAACGCAGGCTGATGCAGACCTTCCTGACACGACCCCGACCATTAATCAAAAACCGCCTTTGTGACTGGCTTGTAAGCGATTATACTGCTGGGTTGCCATTTTAGACGTGCGAGAGGTCCTTATGGACACCATCATGGTCAGGGGAGCAAGAACCCATAACCTGAAGAACATTGACCTCGATATCCCGAGGGATAAGCTGGTTGTCATCACCGGGCTATCCGGTTCCGGCAAATCCTCACTGGCGTTCGACACACTCTATGCCGAGGGCCAGCGCCGCTACGTGGAATCCCTCTCTACCTATGCTCGACAATTCCTGTCCCTGATGGAAAAACCGGATATGGACCATATCGAGGGCCTGTCTCCCGCTATCTCCATCGAGCAAAAATCTACCTCCCACAACCCCCGCTCTACCGTGGGCACGATCACTGAAATCTACGACTACCTGCGCCTGCTGTACGCGCGTATCGGGGAACCCCGCTGTCCCCGGCACGACCTCAACCTGCAGGCACAAACCGTCAGCCAGATGGTGGATGCCGTACTCGCACTGCCGGAGGATACCAAGCTGATGTTACTGGCGCCCGTAATCCGCGAAAGGAAAGGGGAGCACCTGCACGTTTTTGAGGAGTTGCGTGCCTCGGGATTCATCCGCGCCCGCATAGACGGCATCGTTACTGAGCTGGATGATGTGCCGTTGCTGGACAAGAAAAAGAAGCATCGTATCGAGGTGGTCGTGGACCGCTTCAAGGTGCGCCCCGATCTCGGCATTCGGTTAGCGGAATCCTTTGAAACAGCACTGAATCTCACCGACGGCTTGGCCGCTATCAGCTTTATGGAGGGTGACGAGGACGAAATCAGCTTCTCAGCGCGCTTCGCGTGCCCCAAGTGTGGCCACAGTATCGATGAACTGGAGCCCCGCTTGTTCTCATTCAATAATCCAGCCGGTGCCTGCGGCGGCTGCGATGGCCTCGGCGTCAAGCAATACTTCGATGAGGATCGTGTTGTGCTGCATCCGGAGGCCAGTCTGGCGGAAGGCGCTATACGCGGCTGGGACCGGCGTAATGTCTATTATTTTCATATGCTGACGTCTCTCGCAGAACATTACGGGTTCGATATTGATACCCCCTATGAAAAACTCCACAAGAAACACCGTCAGGTTATTTTGCACGGCAGCGGCCGGCAGGAAATCGCCTTTTCCTATGTCAACGACCGGGGGGATGTGTTCAAGCGCAACCACTCTTTCGAGGGCATCCTGCCCAATATGGAGCGTCGCTACCGCGATACAGATTCTCAATCCGTTCGTGAGGATCTGGCCAAGTTTCTCGCCACCCAGCCCTGTCCCGACTGCAAGGGCACCCGGCTCCGGGAGGATGCACGTCACGTATTTCTTGAGGGAATCAACCTGCCCAGCATCACCGCGCTGCCTGTGGGGGAAGCACAGGACTACTTCGACAAAATGAAGCTCGATGGACGCCGCGGTGAAATCGCTGACAAGATTTTGAAAGAACTGCGCGCCCGATACCGCTTCCTGGTGAATGTCGGGCTTAACTATCTGACCCTTGATCGCAGCGCCGATACCCTCTCTGGCGGCGAAGCACAGCGAATCCGACTCGCCTCCCAGATCGGCGCGGGCCTGGTCGGGGTTATGTACATACTCGACGAACCCTCGATCGGACTGCACCAGCGGGATAACGAGCGCCTCCTGTCCACGCTGACTCACCTGCGCGACATGGGTAATACCGTACTGGTGGTGGAGCACGACGAGGACGCCATACGCAGTGCCGATCATATTATCGATATTGGCCCCGGGGCGGGCATCCATGGCGGTGAAGTCGTTGTTTCAGGCAGCCTCAAAGAGGTGAAAAGCTGTAAGGCATCTCTCACAGGTGCCTACCTTGCCGGACGTCGGGAAATCGCGATACCGCAGCAACGCACTGCGCCCGACACAAAGCGCATGCTGACGCTGGAAGGGGCCAGTGGCAACAATCTTCGAGACGTTACTCTGGATATTCCCATCGGTCTGCTCACCTGCGTTACCGGTGTGTCTGGATCCGGAAAATCATCATTAATCAACAGCACCCTGTACCCGATTGCCGCCACGGAACTCAACGGTGCCTCCGTGCTCACCCCGGCCCCCTACCAGTCCGTCACTGGCATGGGCCATGTCGACAAGTGTATCGATATAGACCAGAGCCCCATCGGCCGCACGCCGCGCTCGAACCCCGCCACCTATACGGGCATTTTCACTCCGGTAAGGGAGCTTTTTGCGGGCACACAGGAGGCTCGATCCCGCGGTTACAAACCGGGCAGGTTTAGCTTCAACGTCAAGGGCGGACGCTGCGAGGCCTGCCAGGGTGACGGCGTGACCAAGGTAGAAATGCATTTCCTGCCTGACATCTATGTGCCCTGCGACATCTGCAAGGGCAAGCGCTACAACCGGGAAACGCTGGAGGTAAGGTACAAGGGCAAGAATATCCATGAGGTGCTGGAAATGACAGTGGAAGATGCTCTGATTTTCTTTGAACCTGTCACCGCCATCGCGCGCAAGCTGCAGACGCTTATGGATGTGGGCCTGTCCTACGTGCGACTGGGTCAGGCGGCAACAACCCTCTCTGGCGGCGAAGCCCAAAGAGTGAAACTCTCACGGGAATTATCAAAACGCGACACAGGCAAGACCTTGTACATTCTCGACGAGCCCACGACTGGGCTACATTTTGAAGATATCAAACAGCTGTTGGAAGTCCTGCATCGGCTGCGTGACCACGGCAACACCGTTATTATCATCGAACACAACCTGGACGTGATCAAAACCGCAGACTGGATCGTGGATATGGGTCCGGAGGGAGGGAGCGGCGGCGGCCAGATTATCGCCGCGGGCACGCCGGAAGAGGTAGCTACCATGAAGGGATCCCATACAGGCCAGTTTCTCAGCCCTATACTGAAACCGAAGCGCAAGCGGAGCAAACGCGCAGCCTAGACCTGGCGCGCAAGTAATGGCTGCGTTCGATATGGATGGAACCGGAATGTTATTCGCGAACGCCTAAACCTGGCAGTCGTTCGACTGTATTTCGCTGCTAGTGTTAATGATTCTGCTCACCAGGGAAAGCAACGCAACCGCAAAAAATACAAGGCACAAAAAAGCCGGGCATATAGACCCGGCTCTGTGTATCTCATTGCTATCGCGACTGGGCGCGACCCTAATCCTCGTCGTCCTCGTCATAGACCTCGACATCAGGACGATCGACAAGCTCCACGTAGGCCATAGGAGCTTTATCTCCCGAGCGAAAGCCGCACTTGAGAATGCGTATGTAACCACCTGGACGCTCCTGGTAGCGGGGACCCAGCTCGTCAAAAAGCTTGCCTACCGCGGCTTTATCGCGGGTTCGATCAAAAGCCAGACGTCGGTTTGCGACGCTATCGCTTTTTGCCAGCGTAATAAGAGGCTCGGCAAAGCGACGTAATTCCTTCGCCTTGGGCAGGGTGGTCTTGATCAGCTCGTGCTCGACAAGCGACACCGCCATATTGCGAAACATGGCTTTGCGATGCGAGCTGTTGCGATTTAGTTGACGTCCGCTATGACGATGACGCATTTCTCTTTCCTATCTTGAGGTGCCCGCTGACGAGCACTGCTGTCTGTTGACCGGCCTGCTTAAACGCTCAGCACCCGATCGTCATTCTTAAGGCTGGCCGGTGGCCAGTTGTCCAGGCGCATACCCAGTGAGAGCCCACGGGACGCCAGTACATCCTTGATCTCGGTGAGCGACTTTTTGCCCAGGTTGGGTGTCTTAAGTAGCTCCACCTCTGTGCGCTGCACCAGATCTCCGATGTAGTAAATATTTTCCGCTTTGAGACAGTTCGCCGACCTTACTGTCAATTCCAGGTCATCTACCGGACGCAACAGGATCGGATCGACTTCATCTTCTTCCTCGACAGATTCAGACTCAGACTCGCTCTCGAGGTCAACGAATACAGCTAACTGCTGCTGCAAGATAGTCGCGGCGCGACGAATCGCTTCCTCAGGGTCGATAGTACCGTTGGTTTCGAGATCCAGAACCAACTTGTCAAGGTCGGTACGCTGCTCCACTCGCGCGGCTTCCACGACGTAGGAAACTCGCCCCACCGGCGAAAAAGTCGCGTCCAGCTGCAGACGACCGATAGCGCGCGTCTCCTCATCCGGGTTGACGCGAGAATCTGCGGGGGAATAACCACGACCGAGAGCGACCGTAAGGCGCATGTTAATCTCAGAACCCTCGTTGAGATGGCAAATTACGTGCTCCGGATTACGTATCTCGATATCGTGGTCCACCTGAATATCACCGGCTGTAACTGGGCCTGGGCCCTTCTTGCTCAGCGTCAACTCAGCCTCTTCTTTGCCGCTCATCACCAGGGCGACGCCCTTCAGATTGAGCAGAATCTCGATAACGTCTTCCTGCACGCCTTCAATGGCACTGTACTCGTGCAACACGCCATCAATCTCCACCTCGGTAATCGCACTACCAGGCATCGAAGAAAGAAGAATTCGGCGCAAGGCATTTCCCAAAGTATGGCCGAAACCACGCTCTAAAGGCTCAAGCGTCACTTGTGAACGCGTTGCGTTCTTCTCGTCTACATTGATTACACGAGGGGTCAAAAATTCGTTCACTGCACTCTGCATTGGGGCACCTGTCTTATCGATTGGTCCGTCAGTGGATTACTTCGAGTAAAGCTCTACGATGAGGCTTTCATTGATCTCAGAAGACAACTCCTGGCGATCAGGCGCGGCCTTAAACACCGCCTCCATTTTCTCGCTGTCCAGGTCGATCCATTCCGACTCGCCTCGGTTGGAGGCCAACGCCATGGCTGACTGGACCCTAAGCTGCTTCTTCGCTTTCTCGCGCAAGGACACAACGTCCCCTGCTTTCACTTGATAGGACGGTATATTCACTACCTGACCGTTCACCAAAATAGATTTATGGGATACCAACTGGCGCGATTCCGCGCGGGTAGACCCAAAACCAATTCGGTAAACGACGTTGTCTAGCCTGCCTTCCAGCAACTGCAGCAGGTTTTCGCCTGTTGCACCCTTCAGGCGGGCCGCTTCCTTGTAATAATTTCTGAATTGCTTTTCCAGTACGCCGTAAATACGGCGTACCTTCTGCTTTTCGCGCAGCTGCACACCGTAATCTGACAAACGACCGCGGCGAGCTCCATGCTGGCCAGGAATCGCCTCTACCTTGCACTTGCTTTCAAGCGAACGCACTCCGCTCTTCAGGAACAGATCCGTTCCCTCGCGACGAGAGAGCTTGCACTTCGGTCCAATATATCGAGCCATATCACCTCTCCTGTATGCGTTATACGCGGCGTTTTTTGGGCGGACGACAGCCATTATGTGGAATGGGTGTGACGTCGGTAATGTTGCTGATCTTGTATCCGCAGGAGTTCAGGGCGCGAACCGCTGATTCCCGACCAGGTCCAGGGCCCTTCACTTGCACATCCAGATTTTTCAGACCGTATTCCTTGGCTGCTTCACCTGCTCGCTCGGCAGCAACCTGCGCAGCGAAAGGCGTACTTTTGCGCGAACCACGGAAACCGGAACCACCAGAAGTCGCCCACGATAGCGTGTTACCCTGGCGATCGGTAATCGTAATAATCGTGTTATTAAACGACGCGTGAATATGCGCAATACCATCTACGACGGTCTTGGTAATCTTTTTACGAGTGCCTTTGGCACCTGGCTTAGCCATATTTTGTATCCTGCTTTAATATCAACACTGCACTAGTCTGTTACAGGGTGCAGCTACACTAAAAAAGGATTCGCTGTCTATTTGCGAATCGGCTTACGCGGTCCTTTTCGAGTTCGGGCATTGGTCTTGGTACGCTGACCACGCAGGGGCAAACCCCGACGATGGCGCAAACCACGATTACAACCCAGATCCATCAACCGCTTGATGTTCATCTGCACTTCACGGCGGAGGTCACCCTCTACCATCATTTCGCTAACCTTGGTGCGAAGTGCATCCATTTCCTGCTCGGTCAACTCACCTATCTTGACGTTTTCGGCAACGCCAGTGTCTGCGCACAGGCGCTTCGCCTGGCTACGGCCAACACCGTAGATATAGGTCAGTGAGATAACTGTATGCTTGTTATCTGGTATGTTGACGCCGGCTAATCGAGCCATTCAACTCTCTCCAATCATTTGTCGTCGCTGCGCTCTAGCACCGTCCCAAAGGGACGAAGGCCCACACAGCGGGCGCAAAAGGCGCCGAATTCTAGCGATATCGCTTACAAAAATCAACTCAGGGCTACCCCTGGCGCTGCTTGTGTCGAGGATCCGAGTTGCAAATGACTCGAACCACACCCTTACGGCGCACAATCTTGCAGTTTCTGCAGATTTTCTTCACTGACGCACGTACTTTCATTTCAGATACTCCCTTTGGCCCGTTTCCAGTCTCGCTATCAGCGAACTCGACCGGTTCCACCGTAACCTTTCAAATTGGCCTTTTTCATCACCGAGTCGTACTGGTGCGACATCAGGTGACTTTGCACCTGGGCCATGAAGTCCATAACCACGACCACCACGATCAACAGCGAGGTTCCACCCAGATAGAACGGCACATTCCACATGACCACCAGAAACTGGGGCATCAAACACACCAGAGCTATATATGCTGAACCAAACACGGTGAGGCGAGTTAGAACACCATCAATGTATTCCGCTGTCTTTTCACCTGGCCGTATCCCGGGAACAAATGCACCTGAGCGCTTGAGATTGTCCGCCACTTCTGAAGGATTAAACATCAGGGCTGTGTAAAAGAAACAGAAAAACACAATGAATACAGTAAACAACAATATGTTCAGCGGCTGGCCGGGGCCAATCGCAACGGCCAAATCCTGCAACCAGTCAGCGGAATCAGCCGAACCAAACCACTGAGCGATGGAGGCGGGAAACAGCAGAATGCTGCTGGCAAAAATGGCGGGGATAACACCTGCCATATTCACTTTCAGGGGCAGATGCGAACTCTGCGCCTGGTACATTTTGCGTCCCTGCTGTCGCTTGGCGTAATTCACAGTAATACGCCGCTGGCCACGCTCTATAAATACGATCATATAAATGACGGCAATCGCCAAGGTTAAAATCAGAAGCAGGATAAGAATATTCAGCTCACCCTGCCGGGCTTGTTCCAGTGACTGGCCAATAGCCGCGGGCAAGCCAGCTACAATACCGGCAAATATCAACATGGATATTCCATTGCCGACGCCCTTCTCCGTAATCTGCTCACCCAGCCACATCATAAAGACAGCGCCCGTCACCAATGAAGTGATTGCGATTACATAAAACGTAATGGACGGATCGTAAGCCATGCCCTGTTTGGCCATACCCACTGTCATGCCGGTC
>CAJQQW010000372.1 GCA_905480565.1 uncultured Halioglobus sp.
GATCCCGGAGGCGTTAGCGGGCCGTCTGGGGCTTGAAAAGGGTAGAGCGTTCAGAACCCAGACTGCTAATGGGATAGGCACCAGTTATGCTGCAAAACTGGATAGTGTAAGTGTTGGTCCTATTCGCTTGTATGATGTACAGGCCGGTATCACCCCGGGGCTGTTAACGGAAGAGATACTGCTCGGGATGTCCTTCCTCAAGCATATCGAATTCACCCAACGTGGCGACACACTCATTCTTCGGCAGTAGGTCGCCCTGCATCAGCAGCTGGATGACCGATTGGTCTTGTGGCGCATTTTTCGACATCTCTTTTTGGCAGGCTGGCTGGCTGTGCCTGTCTCGAGCGTTGTTTGTGCTGGGTTCACAACCGGACCTGCTTTTTGGGCGGAGTCATCGAACATAACTGCGGCTGGCGCAGTGTAGTCCATTGCCCCTGGCATGGCTGAGTAGGAGATATGGTATTGTGCCACCAGCCAGCCGGAGGCAGTCCTAACAAGAACGCCGGAACCTACACCCGTATTGCCTCCTGTGCCCCGCAGAGACTCGCTGAACCACGCCATTTCTCCCTGAGGAGATATTGTGATCTGGCGGCTGCTGTCTGGCTGTGGCCAGGTACCGCCCGCGGAAAAGTATGTCGTCATTTTGTCTTTGAGAGCGGTCGCGTTCCAACGGCTGTCGCTAACTAGGCCAAGGAGTGAACCATCCTCTGTCATCAGTTCGAGGAAAGCATGATGGTCACCAGCTCCTCCCGCCCGGTGGAGGGCATCCAAGACCGGTGCGGGTGAATCGTCGGCTTGAGCCAGTTGTGCAAGAACTAAAAGAATCAGCAGTGCTGCGATATTGTAAGGCGGTTTCATTGTGAGTCCCTTCGCAAGTCCGGTGCAGTGTACAATGCCGAGCGTGGATGCACCACGAGTGGAAATTGGCTTGCGCCGACAGTTGTCTTTCAACATTATTATAGAGCCTAATCTTTTTGCGACAATTATGAGACAGGAGGACGATATCAGGCATTCACCGGGCAATATGCTGGTCGTGATTATCCTGTGCCTTGTGTTTCATAGCCCGCAGGCGCTCGCGCAAATTTATAAGTGGGTAGACAATAAAGGCAATACGCATTTCGGTGACAAACCCAAGGAAGTCGATGAGGCGGAGAGAGCCGAACCCGTTGAGGTGATAGAGAGCTATCGACCTGCGACCCGAACTGACGGCGAGCAGGCCGCGTTTGATCTTGAACAAGCGACGTTGCGGCGTAAAACCGAAATGCTCAGGCAAGAAGATGCAGAAGAGCGCCGCGTGGCAAAAGAAACTCGCCTTGCGAAAAAAAATGTATTGTGTAATGACCTTGATGAACGTATTACCCGATTAACCACTACAAAGCGGGTAGGTGGCGTCAGAACGGTTTACTACACGGTAGAAGAAGACGGCAAGTCTGTTACTTCATCGCGCCAGAAAGAAATCGTCGAGACGCTGAAGCAGCAGTATGCTGAAGCAGGTTGCTAGGCAGCATCATATGATGCTCTTTACACTATGAGAGTGGTTTGTGAAACGGTGTCGCGAGACGAGATCAATTTTTCGGATAGAGCCATATTGGAGAGGACCAGGCGCGCTCCCTGATCGTGGCAGGCACGTGCGACGGTGGCTCAAGACCAAGTCTCAATGCGTCATACGTTGACCATCGGCAGGTAGGATTTTGTAATGCTCGCACGTAATAAAAAGCGCTTTGCGCCGGTTGATAGTCAGGGTCCTTCCAGGTTGCGGCTAGCTGGGGCGCGCCGTTCTTTCCCAAAAGGGAGCAGTCGCCAGTGTTTACTGTTGCATCGTTATTTGCACACCGGCGGGTGTCCGGACTGACTGGTAGACCGCCAGCGCAGGCGATATCCGTTACAACCTCGTGGGTTTTTCCATCACTAGCTACCCAGCCCTTGACCATCTGTAAGCGCTGAAGCGGTGCACTCATAAGGTCCGCGCCTGCCCACACAAAGAAGATGGGGCTTTCCGGCTTGCCTGTTGTTTCAAGCACGCCACCCATGGGAACGCCTCCGGCGGTCGCAAGTGCGATTGCTTCAGGTTCTGCGGCTATATCGCTGTCAAAGCCCCAGCCCGCGAAAAAGCGTAATGTGATACGGGGGCCTGACGTAGCATAAACTTCGCGGCGCTGCAGCGCTTGAAAGATAGAGTCGCGAGTATTTTCCTCAGCCCATACTGCTGCAAGCCCGCCAGAAGTATGGAACTGCAGCATGGATTCAAAAGGACGGCGGTCGGGCCATTCCTTCATGCGTCTCGCAGCAGGCGAGGAGGCCGCGGCGACTTTACCTACGAAATCCCACTCTTCCGCATCTCCCGGGCTTGCGTTGTGCGTATCGGTGGCCCCGATCATGCCAAATGCCAAAGGGTTAAAGCCTAGCTCCTGCTGCAACTGCAGACCGATTTTTAGTCCTTGGCGCGCGAAACTTGTGGTGAAAGCGCAGCCGCTTACCTGGCCTTGTTCGCAGGGCGGTAGCACCTGGCTGAATCCACATTCTTCGTCGGCCGCGCCGACACCCAGTGCGCACTCAGAAGAACCTTTCACCTGGTATATTTCAGCCAACGGTTCTCGCCGGCTGCGCAGGCGCCAGGCTTGCTCGTCGTATGTCTTTCCATCCCAGGTATGAGGACTGTAGACCAATCCCCAGCTTTTATTCATATTGTGGGGAATTGTCAGGAAGTCGCATTGCCCGGTGCAGCTCTCCTCAAGTGCGCTCCAAAGGTCGATGGCCGAGCCCTGATCAAGGTAGGAAGCCGCGTGCTCGGGCAAGTCTGTGCCGTTAAATATTACATTCCTGTGGTGCTTGCCTGCATCGGTCAATGGGGGCGAATATTCATAGGCCGCAAACGTGGTCAGAATCCCGGGCTGATAGTGTTTATCGGCCAGCTGCTTGTAACGGGTCCAGTCGCGGATACTATCGCGATAGCAACGATCAGGGTCATCCTCATCTCCTGCGCAAATTGGCCAGCTTCTCAATGATGGGCGAGGACGGACCTGATTCTGGTAGACGCCCGGCGCCTCGTCAGAGGTGGCTTTTTCACTATTTTCACCTGCTATTGCCTGTACAGCGAGAAACGTCA
>CAJQQW010000373.1 GCA_905480565.1 uncultured Halioglobus sp.
AGTCATACACATAACACGGCGGGAGTGGTGAAATGAAAACCCTACAAAAAACCCTGATTGCGACGGCGATAGCCGGTTTTGTCACGCCTTTTGTGGCTCATGCTGAACTTGAAGAAATTATTGTGACTGCCCAGAAGCGGGAGCAGAGCCTTCAGGACGTGTCTATCGCGATCTCAGCGTTTGACAGCACACAGCTGGCTGAGTTGGGGCTGACGAGCCTGGAGCAACTGCCCCTGATAATTCCCAACGTCGAACTCTCTGATGCTCGAGGTGCTGGGCAACCCACCTGGGTTATTCGTGGCGCAGGATTGGAGGACTTTAACACCAACAACACGCCAGTCTCCGCTATTTTCTACGACGAAGTGTATATGACCTCGAACGCGCTCGGCGGCATCGGCTTGTTTGATGTGGACCGCGTCGAGGTGCTCAAAGGTCCGCAAGGTGGGCTCTATGGTAGAAATGCCACGGGCGGCGCGATCAGAATTCTATCTGCAAAGCCTGACCTGAACGAGACAAGCGGTTTCGTGCGAGGGACCTATGGTCAATGGGATCGATGGAGTATGGAGGGTGCCATAGGCGGGCCCATTATTGAAAACAAACTGGCCTACCGGCTTGCTGTCAATACTGATCAGGGTGGTGGTTGGCAGGATTCTCTGACGACTCCGGAGGATGACGAGCATGGCGATCGCGATTTTCAGGCGGTAAGAGCGCAGCTGTTATTTACCCCCAGCGATGAATTGGAAGTTTTGCTCAAAATCGATTCTGGTAGGGATCAGTCGGAAACCACCATGCCGCGCTTGACGGGTACGTACAGTACTGCCTATGACTTTGATTATTGTGGTGCGATCTACCAAGGGGGGCGTGATGACTCGAGCTGTATCGGATTCCATAACCTGGTTGATGCGCTGTATGGATTTACGCTGGGTCTGCCGACTCCCGCTGACCAGAAAACCAACGGCGAAACGGTGGTCTCTAACCCTATTAATAGGCTGGATAACGAATGGACGGGTTATAACCTCAACATTGATTGGGACCTAGGAAGTACCACTTTCAAATCGATCACCTCTTACTACGAGTACGACTACTTCCAGTTCTTCGATTATGACGCCACACCACTTGTCTTTGTTTCCAGTGTCGATGGCTTCCCTGATGGGATCACCAACTTCGAGCAATGGTCCCAGGAGTTTCGTCTGACATCTACCAGTGACGGGCCTTTGAGCTGGCTTGTGGGCGCCACTTATGCAGAAGATACCAACGAGAGCCAGCAAGCCTTCTCGGTGCAGGCATTAGCAGACTTGGGCTTTGTGGAGTTTCAGGAGGCCACCGCTGATTACACGCAAGATACCGAAACCTGGGCGCTGTATGGCCAAGTGGGATATGACTTAACCGAGCGCCTAAACCTTCATGGTTCGCTTCGCTACACGGATGAAGACAAGGGCATTAACTACCTGTCAACGGTCTTTATTAGTGGGTTTGCGGTTCCTCTTGGTGATGTCGAAGGTTTTGAGACCTCTTTGGAAGAAAACTGGTCCGGTCACATTGGCTTGGATTGGCATGTATCTGACCACACCATGGTGTACGCCAGACTGTCTCGGGGCTTTAAGTCGGGCGGCTTCTTTGCGGCATTTACCGACAACAATGACCAGCTGACACCCTACGCCGAGGAGATCAACGATTCCTACGAGATCGGTATCAAGTCGAACCCTACCGACGACCTGCAGATTAATGCGGCGGCGTTCTTCTATGACTACCAAGACGCTCAGGGGGGAATTATGGTTCCATCAGATGGTTCCCCTTCGGGCACCCTCTCGACGATTGGCACAGTGGGTGATGCCGAGCACTATGGCGCGGAAGTAGACCTGTTATGGGCGCCGTCTAGCCTGCCCGGTTTTCAGCTTGGTGTGTCTGCTGGCTGGCTTGACGCTGAGATAAGCGACTCCGATGAAACGTCTTTAGATCAACTCGGCCAGGTCCAGTCTCTGCAGGGTGTGGATCGCCAGTGGTCACCTAAATCGAGCTACACCATCAGCGCCCGACAGGAAGTCACCTTTGCGGGCAATCTGCTCGGTAGTATTGGAGCGATATATAGTTGGCGCGACGACCCACTCACTCGGGCTATGCAGCTAGGAGACGTGGATTACGGAATGATACGGGTCGAAGCCTATGGCCTGCTGAGCCTGCGCATTGCGCTGGCACACCTTGAACAGGGCTGGCAGATCGCGCTCAGGGCCGACAACCTGGCGGATGAAGAGTACGCCACTATGTCTTCTGGAGACGGTGGTGGTAGCTACTGGGATGTGCCCGGCCGGCCCCGGAGTGTGACGGCTGAGTTGCGGTACGATTTCTAGATCGCGACACCCCATCACTGAAACCGCTGGGCAACTGCTCGCGGTTTCACGTTTTGTTCAGAAGCTAAAGATGAATTCATGCCGAAGTCGACAATCTTGCAATCGGTACTGATTCCCAATTGTTCACAACGCGCCTCCACTTTTGGTATCTGATTATGTACTACGCCACGGTCGTTACGCTGTTACTGCTTATCTTCTCTGGCCAAACCGTTAACAGTCAGGAGTCATCTTCAGAGCCAGCGCCCGTGATGCCGATTGCCATTGATCAGGGCTATCTGGAAGGCAGAGGGCTGACTCGCGTTGATCCATCAGAGTTCGATGGCGAAAATGTAACGCGAGATGATGACTTCACTTCGGATTCCTATACCCACGCTTTTTACGCTGGGAAAATCTTCGTTGCCGTCTACGAGGCTGGGCCCGGCAGGGTCTACATTGATGGTGCTGTTTATGACGAATTTGTTCAAATTTTGGAAGGGCGCCTCATACTCACTCCCGATGGCGGGGATGCTATCGAGTTCAAGCAGGGCGAGTCCTTGGTGGTGCCCCAGGGGTATAAAGGTTATTGGTACATGCCTGAAAAGTATCGGGAGCTCATCATCATCAATACAGATTATGCTCAAGCAGAAGGTGGGCTATAAATAAATGACCCTCTGCCCCAGTGCAGTCTCAGCGCCTTTGAGACGTGTTTGTATCGACGCAGGCACGGTCAAATGATCGATTCAAACGCTATGGCCAGCCCTGAAGAGGTGGTCAGGGCCTATTACGCAGATATTTCGGCGGGCCGCTTTGACAGGGCTGCTGCGCGCCTGTCACCTGATAGCACGCTCTGGATTCTGGGGGAGGGGCACTGGCCACTGGGCGGCCGCCATGATCTCTCCAGCCTGAAAAAAATACACGCTACTGTCGCGGAACGCTTTCCCCACGGTCTAACGGTCACTATCACGGGTATGACCGTCGAGGGTGAGCGCGTTGCAGTAGAGGCAGAGTCCTTAGGTACGCGCATTGACGGTGAGATCTACCGAAACAGCTATCACTACTTGATACTTGTCAGAGGCGGGTTGATCTGCGGGCGGCGCGAGTATCTGGATACTATCCATGCTAACGAGATGCTTTGTGGTCCCCTCGGTAATTAGTCCAAGGGCTCACTGAAGCTGTCTATGCTGCTATGGGGGAAGCTGTGTCGTTGCTCAGCCTGCTGAGTACGCCGCCGCAATAGCGCAGTAATTTTAAGGCTGGGGTTCACTTTGACTCGGTTCGAACCAGACCACGCTATCTCTAATCGCGTTAATGAGAGTGACGCTTTATATTATGCCGGTGCGGTTTTTGATTCTCCGCGGCAGTAAACCCCCATGGCAAATGCCCCAACCCAGGCTAGCAGCATGAAAGTGCTGTAGTCGGTGATTTCACTCAGTGGAATTATACCGGTCACCAGAAAGCCGTAGAAGACGGGATAGATAATACCGAAGAGGCCTAAACTGATCGCGGCGACCTTCGCACTGGTTGAGAGCTGAAACAGTGGGCGAGCAACCAGTAACCCGAACAGAGACCAAAGCCACAGCCCTAGGTAATCGAAGTAGGTGGTCAGGCTGTAAGGATAAGCCTGGCTATTAATCGACAACAGTGTCAGCCCGGGTTCCTGGCCGTGTGCACCAGCGGCCAGGTCTTGAGCGATCAGGGGGACGACCCAAAGCTCGGTGCCCTTGGTGATTATAATCGCCATGGTGCCCAGCGCCAGCATGATACCGCCAGAGACTGCAGCCAGGGGGTTAACGCGGTACACCTTCCAGCAGGTAGCGGCGAAAATCGCGGCAAGTGTGAACACCTGAACAATTTGGGTGACCCAGCTCAGCACAAAGGCGCCGTTGTTCTCATTAAGCCAGGCGATTTTTTCGGCGGCGGTGCTGCCAGCGGGGGCATCATAGACTCCGAACATACTCACGACTGTGAACACGAAAAGGACAATAGCTGAGAGATAGGCAACTTTGTTGATTTGACTGTCTAATCGGGCGGTGGTGCTCATAGCGAGTTCCTCTGACAATGATTGTTAGCTGACGTACCCATTACTTCACTTTTGCCACAACGGCATTGATGTCTAGGTCCAGTTCCACTCGGCGTCGGTGATAGCGCCAGCTACCCTCCGTTCGCTTCAGTTCATCGATGTACCAGCCTGATGCGACAAATTCGTTGCGCGTTCCTTCTCCGTCCTGGAGCACCGTGAGCATGCGTACACGTTGCCGAGCGGTGTCATTGGTGATATCCAGTTCGGGTTCGGTGGTAACGTGCACGGCTGTTGTCGTGGCATTGCAGCGGGCCGCAATTTGCGCACGCCCGACGTAAATTCCCTCGCCACAAATAGTAAACTCGGCATCTTCGGTGAAGAGGTTGGCGTACGACTTGCCGTCTGCGAGGTCGGCATAGCGGTTGTACTTGGCGTTGAGTTGTCGTATCGCCACATAATCCGAAAGGTATTGCAGCTCGTTATTCTCCATGACCGAATCTCTTGAGGGTTTAATGGTTATGCGGCGCTGTCATCTGCCTTCTGCTCGCTCTCCAGCTGCTCATTGACGGCGCGCCAGGCTGCATCGATCGCGCCGTTGAGGTAGGCCTTATTCTCCGAGTCAGAGTTTGCAATGCTGATACGGCCATAGGGTTTGCGACCCAGTTCGTGGGGGGCTTTGCCCGTGGGCCACTCTGGGTCGTACAGTTCCATGTAATCGTAGGCGTAGCCGTGTGACCACCGGTTAATGGTGATTGCTTCGATGTCCCGCTCGGCGTCGAAGCCGAAGGGGCCAAACATGCCGGTTAGCTGCTCGCGTATGTCCTGCTCATAGTCGGCGAAGGTCGTGGTATACAGTTTATGCCTGGCTTGGCGATACAGGTCGCGGCCGGTCTGGCTGCCGTTGTTCCTGTCGGTAGGCGATGTCAGCATGTAGATGACCATGGGTGAATCGGGATCGTCGTTTGTCTTGTAATCACCGATCGAAACGGGTGGCGCGCTGGATACCAGGTGGTAGTGACTGGTTGGGCAGTGAAATACCTCAACGCCTGCTTTGTTAAAGGCCTGGCGATTACGAATCAGTACGTTGGTCGCCAGCAGTGGCACTTTGACGCTGTAGCGCAGGCTCTCCTTCTGCTCCTCGGGCATGTCTGGGCAAAGGTGGGGGATCAGTCCGTTGTAGCAAGCTAGAACACAATGCTTGGCTTTGACCCGGTAGGCTGCCCCATTGGTAACGTAGGCTACTGAAACGGTGCCGTCGGGATTGTTGCTCGCGTTAACCGCCGAGCTGTTTAAGCGAAGCTTCACCGGATGGTTCGGCACGTCCAGTTTGCCGTAGTCGAATTGAGCCGTGACTACGTCTTCAATAGTGCCACCGGAGGCCACCGCGGGAATCAGTCGACGCACCATTTGCCGGGTCAGGGAGGCATTGCCATCGGGCATCCAGACGATATCGGACTCTTCCATAATCAGGCTGTCTGCGAGAACTGCATAGGCTTCCTCTCCAAGGACACTGAAGCCCGGCACTCCCCACTTAACCGCCTCGGCAATCGATATGGAATCGGGGTATAGGCAGAAGGTGACGCCGATGATGGTGTTCCATAGGGATGAGGTGGGTTCTGCCAGTCCAACGTAATCCGACAAGAACGTCTGGTAACTCGTGGTCTTGAGGAAGTG
>CAJQQW010000374.1 GCA_905480565.1 uncultured Halioglobus sp.
CGGCGTGTGTGTGGCGTTCGTCTTTGCCGTTGGTTCTGCACCGGTTACGGCGCAGCCCTCATTTATCGCCTTTGAGAGTGGTCATGTGCGACCCGTTGCGATGACACCAAATGGCAAGCGGCTGGTTGCAGTGAACACGCCGGATAACAGTGTCGAGGTCTACACCGTGGCCTACGGTGGTTACCTGGTGCACTTACGTTCCATTCCGGTGGGGATGGAGCCTGTCGCCGTTGCCGCACGCTCCGATTCGCAAGTCTGGGTAGTGAACCACCTGTCTGACAGCGTGAGTATCGTCGATATCGACGCCGGTAAAGTCACTCGCACGCTGATCGTAGGTGACGAACCCCGCGATATCGTGTTCGCCGGGACCGGCGGCAATCGCGCATTTATTACCACCGCGCACCGGGGCCAGCACCGGGAAGACCCCTCCATTGCGGGTGTGCCCGGGGCGGGTGATCCGCAGCTGACAACGGAGGGCATCGGGCGTGCTGATGTCTGGGTATTTGATGCAACCGCCATTGGCTCCACCCTGGGTGGCACACCGCTGGAGATTCTGAGCTTTTTCGCCGATACGCCTCGCGCTCTGGCAGTCTCGGGCAATGGCAACCGGGTTTACGTGGCTGCGTTCAAATCTGGCAACCAAACAACCGCGGTCAGGGAAGCCCTGGTCCCCAACGGTTTTGGAGCGGGCGGCGTGCCCGGCCCCCCCGACAACTGCTGGCAGGCAGACTCTGACCCTGATTGCGAGGAGCAGGTAGCGGCACCGGAAGTGGGCGTGATCGTGAAGTTCGATGGCACTAATTGGCTCTCATCCGAGGGCGCGGTAGCCAATGCTGCGGTGCGCTTTAATCTCCCGGACCATGATGTATTTTCCATTAATGCCAACACATTGGCGGCGGGCTCGGTGGTCGAGTACGACCATGTGGGTACCATCCAGTTCAATATGGTGGTCAACCCAGTGAGCGGCAGGGTGTATGTGACCAACACCGAACTGCCCAACCACATCAATTTTGAAGGCCCCGGTGTTCACGGGGGGAGTACCGTGCAGGGCCATCTGTCGGAATCGCGGATCACCGTGTTGAACCCGGCCACCGGTGGCGTGGATCCGCAGCACCTCAATCAGCATATCGATTACAGCCAGCTGCACACGGATGTGGGCGCTAATCACGCAGCAATTGACGCGCAGGCGGCGCATAGCCTCGCGACGCCGTTACAGCCAGTGGTGTCCAGTGACGGCAACACGCTGTATGTAGCCGCATTTGGCTCGAGCAAGATCGGTGTGTTCGACACCGCCGATATTGAAGACAGCAATTTTGAATCCAACTTTGATCCTGTCGCAGAGAGTGGTAACTATATCGACGTGGGTGGCGGACCGAGCGGTATGGTATTGGACGAGGGTAATAATCGTCTCTACGTGATGACCCGCTTCGGCAATCAACTGGAAGTGATAGACCTGGCTACCAATAACACGGTTGAGACGCACGCATTGCCCAACCCCGAGCCCCAGTTTGTGATCGACGGACGCCCCTTCCTGTACGACGCGAATGTGTCCTCGGCAAACGGTGAGGCCTCCTGTTCCAGCTGTCATATATTCGGCACAATGGACAAGCTGGCCTGGAATCTCGGTAACCCGGATGACCATGTCACAACGAACACCCAGCCTCACGCTAACGCGGGGTTCGCCCAGGATTTTCATCCTATGAAGGGCCCAATGACTACGCAAACGCTGAAGGGTATGGCCACCCACGGCGCCATGCACTGGCGTGGTGACCGCGTCGACGGTTTTTTTGGCCTTGATTCCTGCGCAGAGCCCAGCGGTGCGTTCTGCTCGGAAGACCACTCTTTCAACAATTTTATCGTTGCCTTCGAAGGTCTCGTGGGTAAACACGGCACCATTTCTACACCCGATATGCAGTTGTTCACCGACTTTATACTCAGAGTGATGCTGCCGCCGAACCCGGTCCGCGGTCTGAATAATGTCGGCAGTGCGACGGCAAATGCAGGTGAGGCACGCTTTTTCGGCGCGGCGTCAGACGGCGTTGGCAATTGCGATAGCTGCCACAGGCTCGATCCCGTCACTGGCTTTTTCGGCACGGGCGGCGAGCAGAGTAATGAGGGCGGCACCCAGCAGATGAAGATTCCACATATGCGCAATATGTATGACAAGGTCGGCATGTTTGGCATACCGCCACTCGGGCAAACAGGCGACCAGATAAGCGGCTTCGGTTTCCTGCATGATGGCTCGGTTGACACCTTGTTCAATTTCTTTAGCGCCTCCGTGTTCACGTTGACGAATGCCGAGCAAAGAGCCATGGAGGCTTTCTCCCATGAGTTTCCCAGCGACCTTGCGCCAATCGTGGGGCAGCAGGCCTCACTGGAAAGCGGGCTGGCGGCGTCGGTAAATCCGCGTATCGATCTCTTCGTGCAACGCTCGAATGCAAATTTTGAGTCGTTGATGCTGGGCGGGAACACCAAGGAATGTGAGCTGATCGCAAAGGGCACGGTTGGCGGCGTGCAGCGCGGCTGGGTGCGCGAGCAGGGTAGCGGGCTGTTCCGCTCAGACGTCAACACGACCATCAGCAATGCCGACCTGCGCACACTGGCGAATACGGAAGGTGCTATTACGTATACCTGCGTTCCCCCGGGCTCTGGCACGCGTATGGGTATCGATCGCGACGAGGACACGGTGTTCGATGGTCTCGACAACTGTCCGATCGTGGCCAATGCCGGCCAGGGTGACAGCGACGGCGATGGCGTCGGTGACGCATGCGATGGCGTCGCGGGCCCTGACTACGATAACGACGGTATCGGCGATGCCCTCGATAATTGCCTGCCCCCGGGGAGAGGCTACGGAGATTATCGAGAGCACCGGATCGGGTGTGGCCTTATGTGCTGCTTGTCACCAGGCGATTACATCCTGTCGTACTGGGGTCTGTCGGCCGCCAGTAAAATCACCGGTGGCTGAGTGATATACGTGATGCGCTGAATGCCGCGCTGCCACATCAGGCGTCGTGACGGTGTCCAGCTTATGTCCAGCTGTGCGCCGGTGTCGAACTTTGGCTCCCCGTACAACTCGAGTACGCGTTGCATCACGGGGTCGGGATCACCCCAGTAGAACAGCGAAATATTACGCAGGCGGCTGCTTTCGCTGGGCGCTTCAATATCCAATGCATGTATTGGCTGATCTGCAACTGTGAAGGTCGATGCTTCGAGGGTTTCGGGAGTGCAGGCTTCGATGCCCTCAGCAGGATTGCAGGCAGGGAAGGTACAGCGTGATTTGAGCCCGCCGATAAAGTTACGTGCCCGAATCGGTGCGCAGCTTCCCCCCAGTGCCTCAGCGCGGGCCAACGCGTCGCGCATCGTCAGGTTGGTGTGCAAGCCCTGCAGTGTAAAGGGCTCATCTTCCGCAAGCCCCTGTACAGGGTTTATCAGCAGTGCGACGAGCGTAAAGCGGTACAGCATTGTCCCTATCCTCCGTTTTGGCCTATGGCCCCGTTGCACGGCGGGTGGCCCGCGACGTCATGAGGCCAGTATACGCGAGTGATCTCAAGGCTCAGCGCCCGGCTTCACTGTGAGGCGCAATGTAGCATCGGCCAGCCCGGGGAATAACCCGGAAACTATTAATAATATTTATGCACAGCAGCGTGTTGATAATTACGAGAAATAAAGAGGGTTTTATAAATTGCTTAAAATTCCAAATTTCATCAATGCTGAAGCAATGACACCTGCCTCGACATCAATCGTTGTGCTATCTTTTTGTATAAAGAATGAGCAACTGTGCGTCGGACCTGCGGCACGGTGACAGGGTGTTCCGTCAGGGTTCTGCGAGTCAGGTCTTCGATCAGATGATCGCGTCACCTGGCCGCGGTAGCTAAAAATTAGAAATAAGGAAAGCGCTCACGATGACTGTAAACCACTTGGTGTCACAATTAATCAGTGCTGTGCGCCGACTCACCACCTGTTGCGGCGTGTGTGTGGCGTTCGTCTTTGCCGTTGGTTCTGCACCGGTTACGGCGCAGCCCTCATTTATCGCCTTTGAGAGTGGTCATGTGCGACCCGTTGCGATGACACCAAATGGCAAGCGGCTGGTTGCAGTGAACACGCC
>CAJQQW010000375.1 GCA_905480565.1 uncultured Halioglobus sp.
GCGTATCGAGGGTTCGAATCCCTCCTTCTCCGCCATCCAAACAAAAGACGCCCCTCTGGGGCGTTTTTTTGTTTGGGGCTTTGAATATGAGATGAGAACCCTCGGGTTCGACAAACGCTGCCTAGGGCAGAGTTTGGACGCAGAGCCGTGAGGCGGAGCGCCCTGGAAGGGTTCGAGCAGCGGTGGCAACGCTGCACAAATCAATCTCTCCTTCTCCGCCATCCAAGCAAAAAATGCCCCTCTGGGGCGTTTTTTTGTTTGGGGCTTTGAATATGAGATGAGAACCCTCGGCTTCGACAAACTTTGCTTAGGGCAGAGTTTGGACGCGTAGCCGTGAGGCGGAGCGCCCTGGAAGGGTTCGGGTGGGCGGCTTGATGAGAACGCTGTTGTAGTGAAGGTTTAAACATCAAGAGCGGTGTGATTTTCAGGTTCAGCTAAGCGCCACACTCGTCTCTCGCTATTTCTAGTTTTAAATTTTCACGCCGTAGTATAAAGTCTTAACTAACTATACATAAGTGTTAATAAACTAATTCAGTATGGCAAAGGCCAGATTCTGGCGAGTCGCCTTTCGAATTTGGTTGGTCAGCAGAAAATAAAATGCCCAGATATTTCTGGTACCTGACTGCGAGATCAAGGCCTCCTAAATGTATTTTTGTACAAGAGCGGGAAAGGGCGTGGAAACGCATGGAACCGCCGTCATCTTCCCGAATAGCGCGATTGAGTTGACCTGAATAAGGAGAGTAAAGATGGTTTCTGAGAGCGAAGTGATTGTTAGTGACGACAATGGCGTACTGACGATAATGCTCAATCGACCACACGCAAAGAATGCAGCTAATAAGGTACTGGCCGAGGGGGTGAGTGCAGCAATCGACCAACTGGAGAGCGACCCCAATCTGCGAGTGGCCGTGATTACGGGCGCAGGTGGGACTTTCTGCTCGGGCATGGACCTCAAAGGCTTCGTCCGTGGTGAGACACCCTATATCGAAGGCCGGGGGTTTGCCGGTTTGACCGAATATCGCACTAAGAAACCGATCATTGCGGCGGTAGAGGGTTATGCGCTGGCCGGCGGTATGGAGATGGCCATCAGCTGCGACATGATTGTTGCCGCTGAGAGTGCCAAATTTGGCATCCCTGAAGTTAAGCGGGGCTTGGCAGCTGGTGCCGGGGGCTTGTATCGGCTTCCCAGACAGATACCCGAGCGCGTGGCGATGGAATTGGCCTTAATGGGGGACTTTATTTCCGCGCAGCGCGCCTATGAATTGGGTTTGATCAACCGGGTTGTCGAAAGCGGTGGCGCCCTTGCAGCAGCGCAGGAAATGGCGGCAAAAATCGCGGCGAATGGTCCAATGGCTGTCGCCGCCAGCATGATGGTCGTGAGCCAGGCCCAAGATTGGACACTTGAAGAAGCTGCTCAGAAGCAGGGCGAGTATCTCAGTCCGGTATTTTCTAGCGCAGATGCCATTGAAGGCGCGACAGCTTTTGCCGAAAAGCGCGCGCCTGAGTGGAAGGGCAGGTAATACAATGCTGGTCCTGATGGTGCATCCTGAGTTCTTGGTAACTCAACAGCCTATGGAGTGCAGAGGAGGGAACTTTGTGGCGAAATAGCCGGTGGGCGACAGAAAGTACCCTGAGTTTCTTTAGGTCTGGTCCGCGCTGCGGGTGTTCATGCCACCCTAAGGCTCTACTGTATCGTCCGCAGCGAGGTCCAGGTTCTGGGTTCAGTCTGCCGCAGCCCCTTCACCGGCGAATAATTTCTGCACTTCTCCTGAGGTCATGCGCCCCGAGCGATCGGTGATTTTGGCGGAATTTCCCCCACCCGATTTTTCACGGGTGTCTATCCCCGCCTTTCTGGCCTTCTCACGCAGCGCACCCACCGTGCAGTTTTCGCGGCCCAGAAGGGCAATGGGATCAAAGTTGAAATTCTTGATAGCGTTGAGGTGGGTCACCTGATTTATTTCTTCGTCGCTGAGCCCCACGTTATCCAGTTGCCGAAAAGTGTTTTCCGGCGTCATAGGCCATGTGCTGTCTGAATGCGGATAATCACACTCGAAGAGTATGTTTTCGATCCCCACGAGATCGCGATTACGCAAGCCGCTCTCGTCTTCAATAAAGCAGGTGAGAAAATGCTCTCTAAACAGTTCTGTCGGCCTTTTGCCGCCAAAGTTAGACTTGGTCCAGGGGCCGTGATGGTCCAGCGTAAATTCAGCCCGTTCAAGGAAGTAGGGTACCCAGCCCACCCCACCTTCGGTGAGTGAGATTTTCAAGTTGTCATACTTCAGCAGGAATTCACCATAGAGCCAATCTGCCGCGCTGTTGGCAATGGACATGGGAAAGGCAGCAATCCAAGCATCGATAGGGGTGTCCGGTGAAGAATGCGGTGGCTGTGCGCCGGTGCCAATGTGGCAGTTTATGACCACGTCATTCTCGGCGCAGACCTCCCACAGTTTGTCCCAGTGTGCGTTGTGGACGCTGGGGAAGCCGTGGCAAGTTGGGTTATCCGGAAAGCTAATGGCCCTACAGCCCTTGGCGACTACCCGCTTGACCTCATTAACCATGAGTTCGCTATCCCAGATGGGCAGTAGGGCCAGGGGAATAATTCGCCCTGGATGGGTGCCGGCCCACTCATCGATGTGCCAGTCGTTGTAAGCCTCGATTACGCGTTTTGCCGCACTCTTATTTTTGGACTGGTGGAACAGGTTGCCAGCAAAGGTGGGAAATGTGGGGAAGCAAATAGAGGAGAGGATGCCGTTGGCATTCATATCGCCGATGCGTTCATCAATCGAGTACACACCCTTGCGCATGTCTTCATAGCG
>CAJQQW010000376.1 GCA_905480565.1 uncultured Halioglobus sp.
CCCCACATTTTATGTTGTTCCAATACCAAGCCGGTCCGCGCTCGTCGTAGCGTGATATTTCTTCCTTGCTAAATGGCCAGGCGTTCTTCCACCCAAACTCTTCAGGTAACTGTAGAATAGGCGTATCCGACCTGAGCGTTACACTAAGATCGACGACTTTAATCGCTTCCGACACCAAGCCTGCTGCAACGTCCATTAACACATTATTCATCTCGTTCCCCCTCGCGTCTTTGCGCGAATACTGACTTTAATAACGGTAGTGTTGCCATAGTTCAAGTATAAGACGGATAAAAGGCGTATGTGGGGAATTTTTCTCCAAGTATCTCGATGCTTTTTCGTGCGTTAAATCGGGCGATTGGCATCGAACGTGCTGAAATCGCTGGAATCGATATCGCATTGGTCCACTTGCAAATATTTGTGGCCGTTTCCAGTTTGTAGCTCACAGGAGGGTATCGCCAATGCAATGAAGCACTGTGTTTCGAAGTCAGAATTGGCACGAGACACCCGGAGCAAACAAATTTTTTAAACTTAATTCGTTGCAAACACACGTGACCTAAAAATATCCACGAGTTGCGCTCCATGGAGAATGCTCTCCACGTTGTCCGCAAGAGCGCAACTTTAGATATAATCAGTTTATCTGTTAATGGCGGACCGCACGGGAGAGATAACAACTTCTAAAACCCTTTCTGTGACCGGTCTAAACACCTCTTAGTTAGTCTCATGTACGACCATAGATACAGCCTTCACTGCTTTACCCTTCCTTGTCAAATTTCAGAAAACCTCCAGTTCTTCGCATAAAGGTCTCCGATACTTTCAAGGCGGAGTGCTCCTATAAGGACGCCGCCACTCCAAGGTAGGGATATCCCGAAAAGATTTCCGCCGTCCTAAAAAGTGGGGAATTCCCTATCGCCAAATTTCATAGGCAGATAAAGAATTGTCGCGCGCGCAGGGTTACAGAAGGAAAAGGCTTAGAGTATGGAGACGCGGAATGATTAAGATACTACTAGCAGGAGCAGCGTTGGTATTGTCGGCGCAGAGCAGCCTGGCATTTTATGTGCTGGGCGATAGTATCTCGGCCACCCGTCACTCATGGCCTCAGATCATGCGTGAGCAGTACGGCAGTTGGATACGTGCAGATGTACAGTCCATGCGCGCCTTGGTCAGTTACGAGGAGAGCGGTGACTTCCTGGGCATCGATGGACACGGGCCACTGGCTATCATGGCACTGGGCTTCAACGACGGCAGCTATGTGGGAGTTGATTTGACCACCCCGGAAGAATACGCCAAGAAGCTCCGAGAGACAGTGGCCCGGTGGCACAAGGCAGAATGGGGCTTCAACAAAGTCATCATAGTGGTGCCGCCTGACACGCCAGTCTCTGAGCAGTACCACGACGACGTTAGGTTCCAGGCTCGGCTCTACTGCGCCTTAATGATGGTGTATTGGAACCAGAAGTGGCTGCACTGTGTCGACTGGAACGACATAGGCTACTACGACAACACTTCCGATGGGCTGCATCCCACCGAGGAGTTCAGCTACGACATGGCGGCACATATGTACAACGAGATTATCAATTTTGCTCCAGAGGCACTCAGATGATCTGTATAGACGAAGGTGGATGTGGACTACGACTACCTTCGTCAGATGCTATCTCGTGGTGTTTGTTTGGGCATACAGCAAGTGGGGGTCACTGAGAGCGTTTCTGAAATGTTGCATTTTGCAAAACTTATTAGGTGACCTGATTTTTTAAACAAATCTAATAAAATCAATTATTTATGAATTGATTAACACATCGTTTTTTCTTAGAATAAGGTCGCCAATGCATTTAGCATTGCAGCATGGAAGCGAGATACGGATATGATCATTTTTTCGTACACCAAACAATTTGGCGGTGAGTCTATTAACCTCGAAATTGAGGGATTACAAGGAATAAACATTCCACTTTCAGCGGTCTACCCCGGGATCGACTTGGCCACAATTGTTGCAGAAGACCACGCTCTGATTGAATCGGGTCAACCGCAAATACGTGAAGCTTGCGTTATTTTTGAAAACGAATGGTTCGATTTCCGCGCAAAAGCGCAAGAACAGGGGGGTAAAATTATAGGCGAAGGTATGCTCCGGCCCTTGGCAGATCTTTACAGTGGCTGGCCAGGTAGACTCGATCATAAGCAACGTGTCTTAAAACTCGATGACAGCGCTCACCTCAACGCAAAAGATCTTACCGCCCTTTCCTTGCTCGCCTCGGGGCATCCACGCCAAAGCATAGCTGACAAGATGTTTGTATCCCTCAAGGCTATAGAAAAGCGGTTAACGAAAATCAAGGAGCGCCTTAATGTGGTACGTCATCGCAACGGAGAACACTGCGACTGGGAAAATGACACGCTGCTCGGCCATCTAAATCATTTTGACCTGTTACCATTTCTACTCGCCAACAGCGATTGGTTCTCACCAAAAGCATTTTTTCGCACGATAAATACTTCTACGAAATCTGTGAAACTCGTCGTCACTTAACTAGTTTGATCAACGAACCCAATGGCCCTAAAACACGCATCAGTGTTGTGTCTTTGTCTTCTTAAACGATAGTTGGCCCTGCCAGCCTCTTTCTTGAGCAGCATAATTCGTCACATTATCTGGCGGCCTCTTTGTGTCCGAAATAAACAGCCAGCATATAGCCAGTTGGTATTACCAAGTTAAGTCGCCGTAATTGATAGGATAGGAAACTGAACACATATAAACGTCACCGATTCTGGCTAGGCCCCCCCCAGATATTATCAGCTACGCCGTCTGGCTCTATTGCCGCTTCAACTTGAGCCACCGTGATATTGAAAATCTACTTGTCGAACGCGGCATCATAGTAACTCGGGAATCGATTCGCTTCTGGTGCATCAAGTTTGGCCCTCTATACGCCTGCCGCTCGAAACGAAAGCATCGCGACTACGGCGATGCGTTCTTCATCGATGAAGTCTTCGCCGGTCTGCCGTACCATTCGGATCAACGGTAAGCGGCATTGCATGAGGCGCGCAGTCGACGAAGACGGTGAATTGCAGGATAAACGCTATTTTTGCCAATAAATTATTACAAACAACGGACTGCGGAAAACCATTTATCGTGGTCTAGACTATTAAATACCATGAAATTAAATTGGAGTTTTAGGCAGTCCGCCTGGCTTGCTATCCAGTAGAGGAAAAGTTGGTACATAATCGTAAAGGCAGCTACAACATGAAGCGGAGTGATAGGTGGACGCTGCTCATTTGGGGTGAAAGCATTAGTGCTTCGTATGGTGCTGACAGGTTAACTTATCTCCGCTGGAACTGTGGGAATGGCGAGCGGATATTTCTCAGCGGAAAGGCCCAAAGTGGCGCCCGATGGCACAAAACCGCCTGCACCAGGCTGACTGGTGTAGCACCAGCCCATCACCTTTAGTTAACTTTTCAGTACCTCGAAAAGTAGCGCAGTAAGCTGAAGAAACGTAACGAGTTATTTAGTGGGGCAGAGCACCACTGCTGAAACGAGCGTATGCCGAAACTGAAGTGGGCTGGCTGGCGGGATTGATTGAAGTAAGCTGAAGAGTGTTAAGCAATTTTCCAGACCGAACTTCCGAACTATGGCTGAGCAGTCGCATGGGGCGACCAGGGTGAGAGAGCGAGGGATGCGTAAGTTCAAGTCAGTGCGGCAGGCACAGAGATTCTTGTGTGCCTATTCCGCAGTCAGTAATCTATTGAATCTAGGTAGGCACGTGGTCAGAGTCAACATTATCGTGACCTTAGTATCAGTGCGTTCAATGAATGGAGTAGCGCGGTTGCTTGAGAAATGGGGCTCGATCTCATCGGTCTGTAAGCGTTAACGTGTCAGTACCAAAATTGAGCTGTATAAATATTCAGATAAGCTAATATCTGTCATTATGGTGATAGCAAACTGAGCGCTATCGGTAATAGCATGAGTAAAACTATAGCCCGCTCACCAGACTTAACGCTATGAATTATCTCAGAGGAAAAAAATGTACCGCGTTGATATGACCGATACCCAATATCGCACCTTTCCTGCGATATTAAGCCAACAAGCCAGCCATAATAGCGACGGCGAATTCCTTATTACCGATAGCCGACGATTAAGCTTCGCTGAGGTTGAACAGCAAACCAATAAAATAGCTGCTGGCCTACGCAACTTAGGTGTAGCAGCGGGTGATCGCGTGGCATTGATGCTCAGCAATGACATTGAAATTGTATTGCTGGCCTTAGCGATTAATAAACTGGGCGCTGCGTGGACGCCGATTAATGCTGAATATAAAGGCGACTGGTTGCTCGATAATGTCGTTCGCTGCCGATGCACCGTGCTGGTCGTCGATGCTGCGCTGCAATCACGGATTGTTGCGATTCAAGATCAACTTGGCGATGAAAAAATTGTCTTGATCGGCGATACCCAGTCGTCTGATCTCAATCACCCTATTAGCTATCAAAGTTTGTTAGCCTGCGATGAGATCAATGTCGACTTAAGCACTATTGATTACGGTGACACCTGCTCCATTTTGTGGACCTCAGGCACTACAGGAAAATCTAAGGGGGTTATGCAAAGCTATAACTGCTGGATACGCGCTATTATTTACGGTGCGAGCAAGCAATATGATTCAGTTGCGGGTGATGTCATCTACAACACCTTACCGATGTATCATTCTGCGGCTTGGATAACGGGTATTTACCGCGCATTAATCGAAGGCATTCCCTGCGTTATTGAACAGAAGTTTTCCGTCACCACCTTTTGGGACCGAATCAGCCAGTTCAAGGCCACACAAAGCTTTGTGTTAGGCGCAATGGGGGTGTTTTTATTGAATGCTCCCGAAAAAGATAACGACGCGGACAATACCCTGAAAATATCAGGGGTTGTGCCGCTCTCCCTTGAACAACGCGCCCGCTTTGAAGAGCGATTTAAAGTCAAAATTACCCGTGGCGGTCTGGGCCAAAGTGAATGTCTGTTAGTCTGCAATCAATTCGGTACGTTTAAAGAGGAACGTAGTGACATTCCTCTGCATGCTTTGGGTTATGCGGTTGAAGACAGCGAAGTCTGCTTAATGGACGACAATGGCGTGCCAGTCGCCGGCGAACAAATTGGTGAAATTTGTATTCGCCCCTTACAACCGTATGTGGTACTAAACGGGTATTTTGATAACCCAGAGGCAACGGCAGAAGCATTTTTTGGTGAATGGTATCGCACCGGTGACCTCGGTCGTAAAGATCCTGACAATGGAGCGCTATTTTTTGTTGATAGAAAGAAAGACGCGATTCGGTTTGCTGGTAGGAATATTTCCACTTTGGAAGTGGAAAGCGTCGCTATACGGCACCCGGAGGTTAAAGAAATTGCTGCGTTTGGTATTGCTTCAGCTGAGGTTGAAAGCGAGCATGAATTAAAACTGAACGTGGTTCGCACCGAAGGTTCAGAGCTCTCCTATGAAGCCTTGGCCGAATTTATTAACGACAATGCACCACACTATTTCGTACCGCGCTACATGGAATTTGTTGATTCACTACCAATGACCCCAACCAGCAAAGTACAAAAATTTAAGCTCCGTGAGGCGGGCGTCAATGCCGCGACTTGGGATATAAAAACCTCAAATTACCAAGTCAAACGTTAGTTTTCAGCCCCTAATAATAAGCCGCTGGTGGGCACACCTGTGCCGGCGGTCACTAATACGTGCTGCACATTATCGACTTGATTCACCGACTGACCGCGAATTTGTCGCACCCCTTCAGCCACACCATTCATACCATGGATATAGGCCTCACCGAGTTGACCACCGTGCGTGTTAATCGGTAATGAGCCGGTTAACAAATGTTCGCCACTGCGTAGAAAGTCTTTTGCTTCACCACGCTGACAGAAACCATATTCCTCTAACTGCGTCATCACATAGGGAGTGAAGTGATCATAAATTACGGCGGTCTGAATATCACTGGGACCAACCCCAGCTTGCCGATAAAGTTGCTCAGCAACCAGACTACACTCGGGTAAACGGGTAATGTCATCGCGGTAATAAGACGTCATGGACTGCTGGTCATCACATGAGCCTTGAGCTGCACCGCGAATATAAGCCGGTTTATGCCTAAGCTCTTTCGCTCTTTCGTCAGAAACAACGACACAGGCCACTGCACCGTCCGATTCTTGGCAACAGTCTAATAAACGCAAAGGCTCGCAAATCCATCGACTGTTTTGATGATCCTCTAAACTGATCGGCTGTTGATAAAACCAGGCGTTCGGATTATTCGCTGCCATAGACCTACCACCCACTGACACTCTACCTAAGTCCTCAGTAGTAGCGCCGTACTTATGTAAATAGGCAGAGGCCGACATTGCCACCCAAGAAGCCGGGGTAATTAATCCGTGTGGGCTATGCCAGCCAAACGCAGCTGTTTCATAAGTGGGATCAGCGCCTCTGTCAGCAACACCAGTGCCGAATCGATACTCGGAACGCTCATTCATGGCACGATAAACCACTACGCATTCACAAATACCGGTTGCTACCGCCATGGCGGCTTGTAATAAGGGTCCGCAGGCCGCGCCGCCGCCGTAGTCAATTCTTGAAAACATTTTTAATGCTTTACCGCCGATCAGACGATGGACTTCCATTTCAGGATTATTGTCCATGGTGTAAGTGCTGATACCGTCAACTTCAGAGGGGCTAATGCCCGCATCGGCGCAAGCCGCTAGAACAGCCTCTACCGCTAAACGCATTTCAGTTCGGCCGGATCGTTTAGAAAACTCTGTTGCGCCAATACCGACTATCGCCGACTTGCCGCTAATGGTTCTTTTGCTCATGGGTTTTATACCGACTAACGCGACTCTTTCGTTTAATGATTAGCGTGTGGATTAAATAGAGGCGGGCTCAAACAGGGCCAGCGTCACTTCGTCATCACAATCGGTAATGGCCACTTTAACGGCCGCTCCGATAAAAATCTGTTCAGGCTTGCTGTTAATAAAATCAGCAATGAGCCGCGTTCCCTCTTCCAATTCAACTAATACGATAGGATGGCCTGCTTCAAACGGCGGAGCGACAGGATGATGTATCCGCACAAAGCTGTGAATCGTGCCGCGCCCCGTCGATTCAATCGCATCCAACTCAAAGGACTGACAATGCTTGCAGCAAGGTCCAGGCGGGTGCTGCAATTGGTCACAGTCTTTACAGTGCTGAATAAGCAGCTTACCCTGCTTGAGCCCATCCCAAAAAAATTGGGTATCTTTATTAACACCTATTCGTGGTCGTAATGCATTAGACATCGATATTTCACTCTAAAAATCTTTCTCGTGATAAACAAGATTATGAGCGTTTATACGCTTTCATATCCAATCCAAATCGCGCCACCAGATCACGCATAACCTCGGCCACACCGCCGCCGAAGGTATTAATTTGACAGCTTCGATACTCCATCTCGAGTTCACCTTGTAGCACAGCACCCGTGCTGCCTGACTGCAACATACCTTGCGAACCCACGATATCGATCAACAAGCGATAAACCTCTACCACTACCTCGGCACTGGCTGCCTTAATCGCTGAAGAAAATGCAGGATCTGGCTCGCCTTGATCATTCTGCCAAGCCGCCTGCCAGTTCATGACTCGCATGGCTTCTAAAATATTTTGCGCTTCGGCCAGTGCTGTTTGCACCCACGCCACATCGATTGGTCGGCGGCCATTGGTCTGTGGCTGTCGCGCCCATTGCAGTACCGCTTGATACAACACAATAGCATTGATACTGCCCGCCGCTAAACCCACGCGCTCATGGTTGAGTTGCGAGGTAATTAACTGCCAGCCTTTATTGACCTCACCCGCTACCATAGAAGTTGGACAACGCATATTGTCGTAATAGGTAACATTGGTACGATGACCACCGACCGTATGAATGGGTGAGAAGGAATAACCAGGCTGATCAGTTGAAACCATCAAAATGCTGATCCCTTTATGACGCTGACTGATATCGGGATCAGTTCTCGCTGCTAAAAAGACATAGTCAGCCGCCTCGGCGCTAGTCGTGTAGACCTTGTTACCATTGATCAGGTATTCGTCGCCATCGAGTACCGCTGAGGTGGTCAGCGAGGCTAAATCGGTGCCTGAGTTAGGCTCGGTATAACCAATGGAAAAATGCAATTCACCTGCGGATATCTTGGGTAGAAAAAACGCCTTATGCGTCTCTGATCCGTGCGCAATCAGTGCCGGCCCAACCGTATTTACGGTGACAAATGGAAACGGTGCCCCCGAAATACGCGTTTCTTCAAAAAAAATCAGCGACTCTTGCGCACCATAGCCTTTGCCGCCATATTCTTCTGGCCAGCCAACCGTCAGCCAGCCATCGTGACCAATCTGTCGAATAATCTCTTTATAGGCATCGCCAGCCTCTCTGTCTTGTATCGCGGCTTTTTTAGCGGGGGTCATCAACTTACTAAAATACGTTCTGATTTCTTTTCGTAGCGCGATTTGTTTATCTGTTTGTTCAAGGAACATAATTGCTTAACTCATTTTATTTATCATTGAAAATAACTACAGCCACTTAATTTGCTTACTGATTAAGGTAGCGCCACCACCACATCACCGATTACGTGATGACCAACCGCATTTTTACCAATGACTTTAAGTTCGATCGACTGATCTTGATCATTTTTCGCCACAACTTCGCCTGTCATTTCCATGGTGTCACCCGGATAGTTCGGCGCGCCAAGCTTAATCGCTACTTTTTTTAACACCCCTAAAGCGCCGGTCCAATCAGTGACATAACGACCGACAAAACCATTAGTGGTTAAAATATTCATAAAAATATTCGGTGATCCTAGGGCCCGTGCAGCATCTTGATCGTGATGAACATTTTGATAATCACGGCTTGCTATCGCGGTTGCGGTAATTAATTTTGCACTGATATCAATCGCCAGCGGCGGCAACTGGTCACCGACTTTCACTTGGGCATAATTAATCTGATTCATATCACGAACCCTAGGCTATCATTATTTGCTAATTGTCTGCCCAGGGATGCCAGCTGCTGCTGTGCGCCACCTAAGGTATATTCCAGTTGTTTAGCCCATAAAAAATATCGATGAATAGGGTAATCAATATCGGCCCCCAAACCGCCGTGTAAATGCTGCGCGGTATGAGCAATGCGATGCCCCGCTTCGCAAGCCCACCACTTCGCTGTTCGCGCCTCAGCGCTGGCATCTTTGCCTTCACTTAATCGCCATGCTGCTAGATAGACACAAGCTCGCAATGAAGAACAGTCGATATAGCCATTCGCCGCGCGATGACTCACTGCCTGAAAACTAGATAAGGGCTTATTGAATTGATGTCGCTCATTGACATAATTGGCGGTGCGCTTGAGCGCCTCTTGCACAACACCTAACTGCACAGCCGCTAAGGCCGTATAGCTGCGTTGCAATACCCATTCCACTAGATCAACACTGCGATTCGACGAGGCAATGATATTAGCGGGATCTATTGACAGATTATTGAGCTTTAGCTGGTAGTGTGGCTCATCATTACTGGCCATTTGTAATAGTAGCGTAACGCCATCTTGGCTGGGATCAAGCAGGTATAAAATAGTTTCATCATCGGTTTGTAATGGCAGGATAATCGCACTCGCCTGTTGCGCAAACGCGACGTCATTGACGAGGCCATTAACACTATCGTTTTTTATTTTCAATAAGTCATCAAAGTCTGCGCGAGCCGCCTCTGCAAAAGCGAGACTTAAGTGGCTATCGCCGCGGGAAAAACTCGGCAGTAAAGCCGTCTTCTGATCCTGCGATCCAAACCTGTCAATCAACTGTGATGCCACAATGCTTTGCCATAAGGGCAATTTAGCCAATACCGCACCCTGTGCTTCTAATAGACCCGTGATCTCAAGCAGGTTCATGTCACTGCCACCAAACGTTTCATTTAAGGTAGCGGCTAATAAACCTGCATCGGCTAATACCCGCCACAAATCACGATCAAAACCTTCACTTTGGTCACGGCGAGCCTTGTGATAGTCATCGCTCACCTGACCGCGAAAAATTTGATCGGCCAAGACATCGACCGATGCATGTATCTCTGTTTTCGTAAAATCCATAACAATGTTGCTCTACAATTAACAAGTTTTAGCTGTTAGGAAGCCGTTGAATGCGGCTTGTATTTAAGAATGCGAAATCGCATATTACCGACCACTTCATCTCGCTGATTTCTAAATTCAGTTAACTGCGTGACAAAATAACCGACACCAAGGCCTGTAGTTTTTCGACTAGACACTGATTCAATCGTCGACCGACCGTTAATATCATCTCCCTCACAAATGGCTTGTAAGTATTCTTGCTCACAATTGGTTGCCACAACCGCCAAGTAGCCCTGCTGGTCAAAAAGGGGAAAAACGGGCATCGACTCTCGAGTGTCCGACCCGGGTGGGTGCTGTCCGGCAAAACCGGTCATGGTCCATGCTTGCATCATTGTTGGCGGCGCCACCACCTTGCCAGCTGGCGCACCTAATTGAGCCGCCACATCTGCATCATAATAAGCGGGGTTAGCATCACCCATGGCCTCACACCAATGACGAATCATCGCGCGATTAACCCGATCCCAAGACAAAAAAGGACCCGCCTCGGCGCCGACAAAGGACTGGAGTTGCTCTTCAAAAACCTTCAACTCCTCAATCTCATCATCAGTAAGATCGGTATTCGGTTTCGTCAATTAACCGCACTCCACAGTGAATAGCATTGAAAAAATAAGGTTTAAGTATACCCCGAAGTGAGAGGTACTGTTACTGTGTTGAGGTCAGGTGATCTTTGCTTTTCAGTGAATATTTAAGGCTTCACGTTTAATCTATCGGCGCCCGGCGCCCGGCGTATCTTGCATGTGAAAGTTTCGATATGGACCTGCCAGTGACAGACCGATACTCGCCCGACCTGACCGGCATCAACTTACTAATACTGCCTTGCCATAAACCTGGAAAATAATCATGCCAATGAGGGCTCCATTACCTTGGCAACAAAGGGGGACGTCATAGCGCGGACTAGCGCGCCGTAGTTCAATTGGAAGATCACTTCAGCACCGACCGTTAGGTCATCGCATTCAGACTCCAGAATAAGATGATCACTGCTGGCTCCCATGACTTCCATTCCGTGAGGGGCTTGTAGGCCATACGGTTCCACATCCTGTTGTCCGATTGCAAGGATGGCTTGCGTTACCAGTCCACGATCTTTGGCATTCGACACTTCCCCGTATGCGTTTTGCGCAATCGTACCCGATGGCATTGAAGGCTTAAGCTTCGCTTCGATCACCTCGGCACACAGCGTGATCGCGTCTGTATGCAGCCCGTCAATCGGTTGCCGATGGAGGGTTTCACAGCCAAGCAAGATAGCCTCCCCCAGGCGCAGATCGTTGATCCGACCGACGTCTGAGCTGTTCAGCGCCCACTCCAGGTTGG
>CAJQQW010000377.1 GCA_905480565.1 uncultured Halioglobus sp.
TCTCACACGGGCAGGCGCTGAGATCGGTGTAGCCTCCACCAAGGCGTTTACCACGCAGCTTGCAGCGCTGCTTATGCTTACGCTGGTTCTGGGCAGACGTCGTGATATGGATGAGAAGAGGCAGCACGAAATTATTGGGGCACTGCGTAACGTATCCCGCTATGTGCAGGAAACACTGGCGCTAAACTCCGCCATTCAGGAACTGTCAGAGGCGTTTATTCCCAAGCGTCATGCGTTGTTTCTGGGGCGAGGAATACAGTATCCGATTGCTATGGAGGGTGCGCTGAAGCTGAAAGAAATTTCCTATATTCACGCTTAGGCGTATCCGGCGGGTGAGCTAAAACATGGCCCCCTGGCGCTCGTAGACAACGACATGCCGGTAGTGGCGGTCGCCCCAAATGACGAGTTACTGGAGAAGCTGAAATCCAATTTAGAGGAAGTGCGTTCGCGCGGCGGAGAGCTGTTCGTATTTGCCGATCGCGAGGCGGGCTTTGAGAACGAAGATCGAGTCAAGGTGCTGCCAATGCCGCATTGTCCTGAAGTGATCAAACCCATTGTTTATACAGTGGCTTTGCAGCTATTATCATATCATGTGGCCGTACAGAAGGGCACCGACGTCGACAAGCCGCGTAATCTTGCGAAGTCAGTAACCGTAGAATAGAGTCACCGTTGTCAGTAAAAAAATAATATACGACGCACAACGAGGGGTTATCGATGAGATATGCACTAATCACGGCCGGCCGCGTGTTATTAGCACTGTACTTCCTCCTGCCTGGGATCGCTAAATTTGTATCATGGGATATGCATGTAGAGCTCATGGAAGCTCACAATATGGTTATGGTACCCGCTCTATTGGCGATTGCAGGCATTGTTCAAATTGGCGGGAGCGTCTGTCTGTTATTGAACAAACAGGTAGTTGTTTGCGCGCTTGGATTTGCTGTGATGATCTTATTGATAAACCTTAATTTACACGACTTTTGGAATGTTTATGAGGGTGTTGATGCCGAACACGAAGCTCAGAATTTCGTTAAAAATTTGGGGATATTTGCCGGCTTGTTATTGCTGGCGGCGGTCGATATGGAAAAGACAAACGCCCACTGAATGCAGTGGCAGCTGACGAAAACATCGAGCGCAACGATTCAATCGCCGTCACGGTGCAGTGAGTACAGTTCGAAAATTAATAGCGGGACAAGTTTGCTGTGCGCAGGGGCACCCTTTACAGAGCGCCCCCCAAAAATAGTTACCCGGGGTTGGCGGCTTTGTAAGCTCTCAACTCAGTATTGAACTTATTGGCGATCTCTTCCTCCGCAGCTACCGATGCGTTGTATTGGTTATTCAGAGTTGCGATCGCGTCTGTCAGCGCCGGGTCAGATTCGTCACCCAGGGCTGCTTGCTCAGCGGGTTCCATTTTTTCATCGAGACAAACTCGATAGGCTGTGTTGGCGGCCTGATAGGCCCTTACGGCTGTCTGCCCTGCCAGCATTTCCTGCTCACCGGCAGTCGCGCCATCCGGCAGGGCGGGGACTTCGGGTATGGCGCAGTCTTCAGCAAATACAGCACTGCTTACAAGTGCCAGACAAAAAAGAGATGGCTTGATCAGGTTCATAGAATATCCTCGCAGAGTAACGATACTTGAAAGAAAACAGTAGCAGGAGATTGACTCCCTGCCAAGTCGGATGGCCGATTCAATCCTGCCCCACCCAGAGGCGGGAGACTCCCAGTGCTTTCTCGAGCCCGCGCGCCACCTTGTTTCCTTCATCGCGGTCGGCAAGGCCGATAACGCGAACGCGATAATAGGTTTTGCCGTCCTTGACCCCTGCAACGACCACGGTTTTGCCCGTGGCTGGTTTCAGCCGTGCTGCCCATATTCCCGCTGTGCTTTTTGAGGTGTAAGAGCCGAAGTTGACGAACCAGTCGCCTCCGCTGGGTGCGATAGGGGTGGGCTTTGACGGCGTCTTTTTGGCGGAAGATTGCGGAGCCTCGGAGGCAGCGTTGCTCGTCTCCGCAGCAGCTGGGGCTTCAGTTTTAGCAGATGTTGTAGCAGGGATCTGTGGCGCCGCGGCCAGGCTTGTCTCCAGCTCGGCGATCGCACCCTGCAGCATGCGATTTTCCTGCGCCAGGCCTTCGGCAAGTTTAGCAAGTTCCGCATTGGAGCGCTGCAGCTCTCGCAGAGCCTCGCGGTTGTCGCGGACGTCATCTGGACTGACGCTGGTAGCCAGCGTAGCGCGGAGCGCTCGTAATTCCTCCTGTGCGTCAGCCCTCTCCTGCAGGACCCCGTAGGCACCGATGCCCAATATCACCAGGGCGATTGCAGCCACAATGACCAGCCGCAGCGGCCAGCCTGTATCGGTTTGCCCTTGCTCAAGGTAATCTTCCTCGTACCACTCCTCGTCTTCATCGTTGCTGTCCGACTCCAGCGGTTCGTCGATATCCGTGTTCCCGGCGTCGGTGCTTGTAGCACGCTGTGACGGGTCGTACGGCGATTCACTGTCGCGGAACAGAGGGCTGTTCTCGTCTTCCTCTGCGATTTCCTCCGTACCATAGACAGATGAGAAATCAGTATCGCGGTCGGGTTCTTCGTAGTTTTCAAGGTCATCGTCAAATTCGCTCATCCTGGGCTCAAGCCGGTCATCACCATCAGAAAGGCGACGCTGCTGATATGACGATGCGTGAGGAGCCCCTGAGCGATCATTATTATTGTTGTCCATGGCTCAAGCTACCTGCATGTTTCGATGGCTTTCGGCGATCATAGCAGACACCCTGGGGAATTGCGTTGGCGAAGTCCCCGAGGAGGTATTATTACGGCAAGTCCGGATGGTGCATGGGCGTCAAACAGGGTTATGTCCGACAAATAAGAAAGCGATCATAGCGCGCGATAAAGAGTACGTTCAAAGGGCCGATTTTCGTTAGAATAACGCGATGGATGTATCCGATATTCTATCGCCTCTCAACGAGGCCCAGCGAGACGCTGTCACAGCGGAAGACCGGAACCTGTTGGTACTGGCTGGCGCCGGCAGCGGCAAGACCCGGGTGTTGGTGCACCGTATAGCGTGGCTGATTCGGGCAGAGGATTATTCACCCTGGTCGATCCTGGCGGTGACATTCACCAATAAGGCTGCCCGGGAAATGCGTAACCGCATAGAGGATATGCTGCAAATTCCTGCCCAGGGTATGTGGGTCGGTACCTTTCACGGGTTGGCACATCGTCTGCTGAAGGCGCACTGGCGCGATGCAGGACTCCCGCAAAATTTCCAGATATTGGATAGTGACGATCAATTGCGCCTGGTCAAGCGGGTGTGCCGCGAGATGGAGCTCGATGATGCTCGCTGGCCTCCTAAGCAGGCCATGTGGTACATCAACAGCGCCAAGGATGAAGGCCTGCGGAGCACCCATGTGGATACTCCGCCAGGCGATCTTTTTGCTCGAACAATGCAGGAGGTTTATCGCAATTATGAGATTGCCTGCGATCGGGCAGGGCTCGTAGATTTTGCCGAGCTTCTTTTGCGTGCGCACGAGCTCTGGCTAAAAAACCCAGAAATACTGCGTCATTACCAACAGCGGTTTCAACAAATCCTTGTCGATGAGTTCCAGGATACCAACACTATTCAATATGCGTGGTTGCGGGTGTTAGCCGGAAAAGATATACCTGTTGCGGCAGTGGGGGACGATGATCAGTCCATCTATGGTTGGCGCGGTGCAAAAATTGAAAATATTCAGTGCTTCAATGAAGACTTCGAGGGCACCCGGACCATTCGACTGGAGCAGAATTACCGTTCCACCCAAACGATTCTGCAAGCCGCCAACGGTGTAATCGCGCATAATTTCGGGCGGCTGGGTAAGGAGCTGTGGACTGCCGGGGAGTCGGGTGACCCTGTCAGCCTCTATGCGGCTTACAACGAACACGACGAGGCGCGGTACATTGTGGAGCAGGTGGGGCAGTGGCTGAACGAGGGCAACACCCGTGCCTCGGCCGCAATTCTCTACCGCTCTAATGCGCAATCCAGAGTGCTAGAAGAGGCACTTATTCAGGCCGATATCCCCTATCGGATATACGGGGGCCAGCGTTTTTATGAGCGCCTGGAAATTCGTAACGCGCTGGCCTACCTGCGGTTACTTCTTAACCGCGGCGATGACGCGGCGCTAGAACGCGTGATCAATACGCCGCCCCGTGGTATCGGCAGCAAAACGCTTGACGTAGTGCGCGATTGCGCGCGTACCCGGGGTATTCCTCTGTGGCAAGCAATTCGAGCAGTGCGGGATGAAAAGCCATTGCCGGCCAGGGCGCTGGGCGCGCTGGAGGGATTTACAACGCTAATCGACGAAATGGATTCAGGAATTGAGGCGCTCACTCTGGAGGAGGCGGTTGAACTGGCGATAGATGCCTCCAGTCTGATCGATTATCACGGGAAGGAAAAAGGCGAAAAAGGCCAGGCGCGGGTGGAGAACCTGCAAGAACTGGTAAGCGCTGCCAGGCAATTTAGTCCCGAAGACGAGGCCTTGACTCCATTGCAACAGTTTCTTGATCGCGCAGCGCTTGATGCGGGAGAAGCACAGGCGGGGGAGCATGAAGACAGTGTGCAACTCATGACGTTGCATTCTGCGAAGGGCCTGGAGTTCCCCCTTGTTTTTTTGGCGGGAATGGAGGAGAACCTGTTTCCGCATCAAATGTCTTTGGAAGAACCGGGGCGACTGGAAGAGGAGCGCCGGCTGTGTTACGTGGGGATTACCCGCGCTATGGAGAAGTTGGTAATGACCTATGCTGAGTGCCGACGATTGCACGGCAGCGATTCTTTTAACACGCCGTCCCGGTTTGTGCGTGAAATCCCCCCCGAGTTATTACAGGAGGTTCGTATTCAGGGTACGGTGGCCGTGCCGGCCAGCAGCATGAGCGCGATTCAGGTGCCTGAGACCGATCTATCGCTGGGTCAGCGCGTATACCATCAAGTTTTTGGAGAGGGGGTCGTGCTAAACTTTGAGGGGCGCGGCGGCAGTGCCAGAGTAGAAGTAAATTTTGATACCGAGGGAGGCAAGTGGCTGGTGCTGCAATATGCCAACCTGCAATTGCTATAATAAATAACGCTTTTTCGCACCGCTGTTTTTGCGAGCCTTGATCAGGACAACGTACCATGAGCACCGCATCCACTGAAAAGCGCTACACACCTCTGATCATCCTAATCCTGGTTGCCGCGCTGGTAACGACGCTCGGTCTCTGGGCTCGGGATAAATCGATCGGTATTCGCGACGCAGAACTCACCTCGGATTCCGCCGGGGCGATAACCGGCCGGCAATTTGAGTGGAAGCTCATTACTACCTGGCCCAAGCATTTTCCTGGCTTGGGATCTGCACCTGAGAACTTTGCTCGCTATGTGGACGAGATGAGCGGTGGGCGCCTGAAGATACGTGTTTATGGCGCCGGAGAAATTGTGCCTGCGCTGGAAGTCTTTGATGCCGTCTCTCTTGGCGTAGTCGATGCCGGGCATGGCGCCGCCTATTACTGGAAAGGCAAAGTCCCCGCTTCTGTGTTTTTTACCGCGGTACCCTTTGGCATGACCGCCCAGGAGATGAACGGTTGGTTGCACTATGGCGGCGGCATCGAGCTGTGGCGAGAAACCTATGCGCCTTATAACCTCGTACCTTTCGCTGGCGGCAGTACAGGCGTGCAGATGGCGGGGTGGTACAACCGCGAAATTGAATCCATTGATGACCTCAAGGGCCTGAATATGCGGATTCCCGGAATGGCCGGCGAGGTGTTCGCCGCTGCAGGAGGCACCGCTGTGCGAATTGCAGGTGGCGAGCTATACACGTCAATGCAAACCGGGGTGATTGATGCTCTTGAGTGGGTGGGGCCTTATAACGACCTGGCATTCGGTTTTCAGGAGGTTGCCAAGTACTACTACTACCCTGGCTGGCATGAACCTGGAGCAATGCTGGAGTTCATTGTGAATCAAAAGTCACTGAGTGCCCTGCCGGATGATTTGCAGGCAATCGTCAAGTATGCAGCTCGGGCCGTAAACCAGGACATGCTGGACGAGTACACTGCGCGCAATAACAATGCTTTGAAAAGCCTGATCGAGGAGCACGGCGTGCAACTCCGCAGGCTTCCTGATGATGTGCTATTGGCGCTCTGGCAGGGCACCCAACAGGTAATGGACAAATTGATCGCTACGGACCCTATGGCCGCGAAGGTGTATGACTCGTATAGCGACTTCTACAACGGCGTACGCAACTACCATCACATCTCGGAACAATCGTATATAAACACCCGGGACCGTGTCCTCGGCGACGAGGACTATTAGCGTCTATAAGCTCGAAAGCGTTTACTGCTGAATGGCGCGTGTTCTCCCGTTCTGATCAATAGCGACAAATACAAACTCGCCCTCGGTAACTTTTAGGGGATCACCACTGTGCTGGGAATTGATCCAGACCTCTACCAGAATACGGATTGAGCTGCGGCCGATATCAAGCACTTCACAGTAGCACGACACAACAGCACCTACATGCACTGGTGTTAAAAAGGCCATACCGTTGATTGCGACGGTGGAGGCGCGGCCATCGGCTACCTTCATCGCGGTAATCAGCCCTGCTATGTCCATCTGTGACAGCAGCCAGCCCCCGAAAATATCGCCACTGGCATTCGTATCCTTCGGCATAGCAACTGTTTGCAGCGCGAGTGTGCCTCCGGGCCCTGGTGTAGCGTCAATATCGTTCATCTCGATCGCCTGCTACCGGCCAATCGCCGGCTATCTTTTTATTTGAGTACGGAAGGTAGCCATGTTGCCATGGCTGGCCAGTACCAGAGTGCGCCCATCAACATGAGCTGGAGAAGTATAAAGGGAACTACACCCCGGTAGATAGCGCCGGTTGGCACAGATTCCGGGGCAACTCCCCGCAAGTAGAATAGCGCGAAACCGAAGGGTGGCGTGAGGAATGAGGTCTGGAGATTGAGGGCAATCATGATGCCCAGCCAGACGGGGTCCAGGCCCATGGCAAGCAGTATCGGACCCACAATGGGGACCACCACGAACGTAATCTCAATGAAATCCAGAATAAAGCCAAGCAGGAAAATGACCAGCATGACCACCAGGGTCGCACTCACCGCGCCCCCTGGGAGTTGCTCGAAGAACTGATGAATCAGCTCTTCCCCGCCGAAGCCCCTGAAAACCAGCGAGAAAACTGCGGCGCCGATCAAAATCATGAACACCATGCAGGTGACTTCCAGGGTATTCTGCAGCGCTCCTGTGAGCCTCGGAAGGTCCATTTGTCCCTTGGCCATAGCCAGAATTAGTGCGCCTATGGCGCCGATACCCGAGGCTTCGGTTGGAGTAGCGACGCCGGCGAGAATCGAACCAAGAACAACCATTATGAGTAACAGGGGTGGCAGTAGCCCTCGAGCGACCTCTTCAAGGGAAATGGGCTCGAGGTCATTGGCTGGTCTGGCGTCCGGGTCGAACCGCGCCTGCAGCAGTAAGTAGATGATGTATAGCCCAACCAGCAGCA
>CAJQQW010000378.1 GCA_905480565.1 uncultured Halioglobus sp.
GTCACGCCATCGCTACGCTCACTATTGAAGCAGTGGTCAACACCCGCTGCCTCAAGGTCTGCGATGTAAATATCGCCGTCGCTATCATTCGCCACCTTGCAGGACATGAACGTCGGGCCGCCAAATTGCGCTGTCGCAATCATGGAGTTGCCGGCACTGCCGCCACTGGCGTGGCTTGCCTTGACCAGATGCCCTTGCAGATGCCCGAGCAGTTCCTGTTGTCGCGCCTGGTCTACGAGGGTCATTAAGCCCTTTTCAACACGCATTGTGTCGAGTTCGCCATCGTCTACCTTTATCTCTGTATCTACGAGTGCCGCGCCGATGCCATAGGCTTTGTACTTTTTCATTGCTTGGATTTTCCACTAGAGTAAAGTCAACGCCCATTATCCTGATTCGACGCTGTATTAAAAGCATCAAGTTTTTATTAGCACTATCTGATCTGCGCCGGATTTCTGTTCTATCTGCTAATCAGATACCAACGTTTCGCGGCAGCTGGTGTACACTCGATTCCCATGTTTCGTACCAGCCACCTGCTCCTCAAACTCAGCCTGTTCTTCGCGGTAATCGGTGGATTGTTTGTTATTTACCTGGACGCGCGGATCACCGCTACATTCAGCGACAAAATGTGGGATTTGCCCGCCAGGGTCTATGCCAGGCCGCTTGAGCTTTTTGAGGGTGCGCCTGTAAAGGCGGACGATTTTGCCTATGAGTTGCGCGTACTGGGCTATCGAGCTGTCAATTCACCCCGTAATCCCGGCGAGTTTACCCGCTACCGAGATCGATTTGACCTATACACACGCGGCTTTGACTTTCCAGGTGAGCGCGAGTCGTCGCGTCGCGTTCTGATTGAATTCGCTGATCGAAGAGTGAAGAGCCTGTCGGCGGGAGGCCGTGGGGTAGATCTGATGCGCCTCGACCCAGTGCACATTGGCGGTATTTACCCGCAGCACGGTGAAGACCGGGCGTTGGTCCGGCTGAGAGAGGTGCCCGAGACTCTCACTCTCGGTCTGATGGCAGTTGAAGATCGCGATTTCTACCAGCACTGGGGCTTTTCGATCACCGGAATAGCACGAGCGGCCTGGAGTAATCTGCGTTCAGGACGTGTTGTGGCTGGTGGCAGCACCATCTCTCAGCAGCTGGTGAAGAACTACTACCTGACCTCTGAGCGCACCATTGTCCGCAAACTGATAGAGGTCGTAATGGCGGTGTTGCTTGAGCTGCACTACGACAAGGAGCAGATACTCGAAAGCTACATCAACGAGGTGTATCTCGGGCAGGAAGGGCGTCGCTCGGTGCATGGTTTTGAACTCGCCTCGCAACATTACTTCGATGCGCCCCTGGCAACGCTGGGGCTTGCTCAACAAGCGCTTTTGATTGGGATGATCAAGGGTCCTTCCCTGTACAACCCCGAACGCAATCCCGAGCGTGCGCTTGAGCGTCGTAACGTCGTGCTGGGCGTGATGGCAGAGCAGGGTGTTATCTCTGTCGAGCAGGCGGCAGTGGCCAAAGCGATGCCTCTGGGCCTCAACCGGCAGCACAGTATTCGGGGCTCATTTCCCGCATTTCTGGACCTGGTGCGCCGACAACTGCGCCGCGAGTACCGGGATGAAGATCTGGCCACCCAGGGGCTTAGTATCTTTACCAGTTTTGATCCTGTGCTGCAGCGGCAGCTAGAGCGCAGCACGATCGCGGTGATGGATCAGCTGGACAGCAGCGGTGAATTGCAGAGTGCCGCTGTGGTGACGCGCTTTGATACAGGCGAAGTGGCGGCATTGCTTGGAGGGCGCAGGGCAAAGTTCGCGGGCTTTAATCGGGCGCTGGATGCCAGGCGTCCGGCGGGCTCGCTACTTAAGCCAGCGGTTTATTTGGCAGCGCTGGAGAAACCTGCTCAATACTCACTGGCCACTGAGCTGTCCGACACGCCCCTGACGGTCAAGACGCCCGGATCAACACCGTGGCAACCACAAAATTTTGACCGCCGATCACACGGTTCAGTATCACTCTACGAGGCGCTGGCCAAGTCCTATAACCTTGCCAGCGCAAGGCTTGGTATGACATTGGGACTGGCAGACGTAACGGACATGTTGGAGCGTTTGGGGGTTGAAAAGGGTGTGCCGGCGGTTCCTGCCCTACTGTTGGGCGCGGGTGAATATGCTCCGATAGACATGGCGGTGATGTACCAGTCTATCGCTGCAGGCGGTTTTCGTATGCCCTTGCGCAGCATCCGGGATATCGTTGACGCCAATGGCGAGCCCCTGCGACGCTATCCGCTGGAATATGATCGCACCGCGAGTCTGCAGGCCGTGCACTTGCTGCACTATGCATTGAGGGCCGTCATGCGCGAGGGTACCGGGCAAGGCGCCTATCGTTATCTTGGGGAGGGATTTGATGTTGCCGGTAAGACGGGCACTACCAACGAGGGTCGCGATTCCTGGTTCGCTGGATTCTCGGGTGATCTACTCGCCGTGGTCTGGATCGGTCGTGACGACAACGGGAGTACCCGGCTCACTGGCAGCAGCGGTGCATTAAAAGTCTGGGCGCATTTCATGTCGCGATCCAGTCGCCAGCCTCTGGCCTATCGCATGCCAGACGGTGTTGAGCCGCATTGGGTTGATGAGCGCAATGGTTTTTTGACCGGCAAGGGTTGCCCCCGCGCCAGATTGCTGCCCTTTATTGAGGGTTCGGAGCCTGATTCGCGCACTGACTGTGCCGGTGCACAAGAGAAGAATGGCATTCGAGACTGGTTTGATACCTTGTTTGGGAAAAAAGATTGATGACGTTTTTACGCGCGATAACGGGCTCGCTGACCCTCGTTTATGCTCTGGTGTTGGTCGGTTGTTCCAGTCTTACCAACCCCACTTATTCTGTGCCCGTAAAAACGTCCGCGGGGAAGGGTGTCTCCGCCCCAATGCCGGAGGCGCACAGGTCGGGGTCGCCTTCGGCCAGCGCTGCATGGAAACCCCTGCTGGAAAAGGCGCAGTATGCAACGCGTCGGGGCGACTACGAACAGGCCCTTGCCTACCTGGAGCGCGCGCAGCGCATTGATCCGGACAGCGCGGAGGTCTACCTCGGCATGGCACAAGTGCATCGTGCACGCGGTGACAGTGCGCGTGCAAGCGCGACCGCAGAACGGGGGTTGTTGTATTGCACAAGCAATCGGTTGTGTGACGCGCTGCGCGCGTTCGTGCAGTAGCGGATAGTCAGCTTTCCACTGACCAACCGCCACCCAGTGCGGCATACAGCCTCACAATGGCGTTGTAATACTGTTGCAGGCTCTGCGATTTATCAAGCTCCGCGTTAAACAGGGTACGTTCCGTATCCAGAACCTCGAGATAGTCTACAACTCCCCCGTTATAGCGTGCCCGGGAGAGCTTGGCCGCCTGGGTCGCAGAGTTAGCCCGGCGGGATTGTGCGGCGTGCTCATCGCGATAGGTGCGTACCGCGACGAGGGAGTCCTCCACTTCGCGGAAAGCCTCCTGCAGGGTCGCCTCATAAACCAGTAATGCCTGCTCCGCTCGCTGCTGAGCCGCCTCGGCCTGGGCTTTCAACAGCCCCGAATTAAAGATTGGCGCGAGTATATTAGCGCCGATATTCCAGGTTTCCGCATCGCCGGAGTTGAGGTCTGAGAGGTCAGTGCTCTCCGCGCCAAATCGACCGGTGAGGGAAATGCTGGGGTAACGCAGTGCTTCTGCCACGCCCACCCGGGCTGTCGCGGCCTCCAGTTTTGCTTCTGCGCTCACGACGTCTGGGCGTCTCTGCAGTAGCGCCGAGGGCAGACCCGCGGGGATTACGGGGGGAAAAATCTGGCTATCGAGGGCTGCGCCACGGGTGACAGCCCCCGGGTTTCGGCCCAACAAGATACGCAGTGTGTTTTGTGTCTGGATGACCTGTCTCTCGAATGAGGCGATAGCCGCCTCAGCAACGAAGACCTCAATTTGCGCCTGGTGTACATCGAGTTCAGAGACAGTGCCTTTTTCGAAACGAGCGCGGATGATGCCAAGGCTTTGCAGCCGGGTTTGCATTGTATTTTCGGATACTGCCAGGCGCGCATCGAGATCGCGCAGCAGCAGGTAATTGCTCGCCACATCGCTCACCAGGGTGATCGTAACAGTGCGATAGGCAGACTCTGTTGCCAGCAGGTCGGCGCGTGATGCCTCGGTGGCCCTTTGAAACTCACCCCACAGATCGACCTGATAGCTCAGGTCGCCGGATATCAAAAAGCGGTCGTTGGAGCGCGCGCCGGGCACCAGTTCACGACTGAGTCGATCACGTCCTAGCAGGCCTGACACATCCAAAAAAGGGAACTGATTTGCCCTGACCGCAATAACGTTCAAGCGCGCCTCTTCAATACGCGACAAGGCCACCCCCAGGTCCTTGTTTTCCTCGAGTGCCGCGCTAATGAGCAGGCGCAACTGTTCGTCCTGAAACAAATCCCACCACTCCATATTGGCAATAGATTCTCCGGAAGGGTCCTCTGGTCCAAAGGTCTCGGGAACGTCGAGTTCGGGGCGCTCGTAATCGGGGGTAAGCGTGCACCCAACGATCAGGGATGCCAGCAGTAGGAATACAGACAGTCGCCACATGTCAGCCGCCCTCCGCTGCGTCGTAAGCGGGTTTAGGTCGCGCAATGTAGCGTTCCACAATGACATAAAGCGCGGGCACCACCAGCACGCCGATCAGTGTGGCGACGAGCATGCCACTGAATACAGTCATACCCATTACCTTGCGAGCTTCCGCCCCGGCGCCGCTGGCGACTAACAGGGGCAGTACGCCCAGGATGAAAGAGAAAGCTGTCATCAGGATTGGGCGGAAACGCAGTTTGGCTGCTGTCATGGCGGCCTCGACAGGATCCTTGCCTTTTTCTGTCTCCAGCTTGGCAAATTCGACGATCAGGATTGCATTTTTGGCGGCGAGACCAATCAGCATCACCAGTCCGATTTGCGCAAAGACGTTGTTGACGTAGCTTTCGCTGAAAAGTCTGGCAATCCATAGGCCACCGATAGCGCCGAATACGGCGATCGGTGTCCCCAGCAGCACAGACAGTGGCAGAGACCAGCTCTCATACTGCGCAGCAAGAATCAGGAATACAAACACCAGTGCCATGATGAAGACGATAGAGCCCGAACCCTCCGCCGCTTTTTCCTGGTAAGACATATCTGACCAGCTGTAACCCATGTCGCCAGGGAGTGTCTCGTTCGCGACCTCTTCAAGCGCGGCCAGTGCCTGGGACGAACTGTAGCCTGGCGCTGGTTGTCCGGTTAACTTGGCGGAACGGAACAGGTTGAAGCGGTTGGTGAATTCCGGGCCCCAGGAACGCGAGGTTTCAACCAGAGTAGACAGCGGCACGGAGTCACCTTTGCGGTTGCGCACGTAAAACATATTTATGCCGTCAATTGAATTCCGGTACTCGGGTTCAGCCTGCACATACACTTTGTACAGTCGGCCAAACCGGTTGAAGTCGTTAACATAGGCGCCGCCGAGGAAGGCGCCCACCGACGTATTGATGTCGCGCAGGGGGACGCCAAGTTTGAGAGCCTTGCCGTCGTCAATATCGAGAAAGATTTGCGGTGAGCTCGGGCGGAACAGGGTCTGGATGCCGCTGATCTCCGGGCGCAGGGCTGCGGCCTCGATAAAGCGCTGAGATTGTTCAAACAGGTATTGTGGTGAATTGCCGCCACGGTCTTGCAGCATAAGGGTAAAGCCCGAGCCCGTGCCGAGTCCGGGAATCGCCGGTGGCCCGAACGCAAAGGCCGCGCCTTCATTTATGTGCGCGGCCAGATCCGCATTCAGTCGCCGCACCAGCTCCGTGGCGTGGTCCTCGGCATTGGGACGTTCATCCCAGTCTTTCAGCTGGATAAAAGCCATGCCGGCATTGGACTGCAAGGTGCCTGACATAATGCTGTAGCCCGCAATCACAGTGGAGTTCTGGATGGCATCGTATTTTTCAAGGACGTCTTCTACCTGCTTCATGACAGCGCTGGTGCGCTGCAGGGAGGCGCTGTCGGGCATAATTACGCCCGCCATAATATAGGCCTGGTCCTCCTCGGGTACGAATCCGCTCGGGACAATTTGGAAAAGCAGGATGACACCGCCAACCAGCGCGAGCAGCAGCCCGCCGGCCCGCCCGATTTTATGTGTGAAATACCCGGTCAACACCATGAACTTGTCAGTAGCAATCTCGAAGTAGTGATTGAACCATCGGAAAAATCGGTCGAACACGCTCTTCGCCTCACCGGGCGGTTTTAGTAGCGAAGCGGCCAATGCCGGGCTCAGGGTCAGTGCGTTGATCGAGGAGATCGCCACCGAAATCGCGATGGTGATGGCGAACTGCTGGTACAAGGCGCCGGTAATGCCGCCCATGGCGGCCACTGGCACGAACACTGCAATCAGCGCCAGCGAGGTGGCCACGATCGGTCCTGAGACCTCACGCATAGCCTCGACGGTGGCTTGTCTGGCCTCCATGCCTTGATCCATTTTTGCTGCCACTGCTTCTACCACTACAATCGCATCGTCTACGACGATACCGATCGCCAGCACAAGGCCAAGCAGTGACAGGGTATTGATAGAAAAACCCAGCAGCGGGAAAACGGCGAAAGCGCCGATCAGTGAGACCGGGACGGTAAGAGTGGGTATGAGCGTGGAGCGCGCGTTCTGCAGGAAGATATAGACTACCAGAATGACCAGAGAGACTGCCTGAAACAGGGTGATGACGATTTCTCGAATGCCGGCGATAATGGGCTTTGTAGTGTCCAGTGAAATAACGTATTGCACGTCGTCCGGGAAGCGCTCTGAAATACGATCCATGGTAGCGATGACCTTCTCGGCGACATCGAGGCCATTGGCGTCTGGTAACTGAAAGACCTGCACCAGTGATGAGGCCTGTCCGTCGAGGCGCACGTTGTACAGGTAGTTTTGCGATCCCAGCTCAATTCTCGCAATGTCTCTCAGTAGTACCTGAGAGCCGTCGGGGTTCGCGCGAACCACGACCGCACCAAACTCTTCGGGCGTTTCAAAGCGACCGCCAGTATCTACGGTATAAGTAAATTCGGTGCCCGGTGGTGCGGGTTCGCCACCGATCTGCCCCGCAGGTACCAATACATTCTGGTTCTGTATAGCCTGGGTAATGTCGGTAACGGTCAGACCAAGCTTGGCCAGTTCGTCCGGGCGTATCCATATGCGCATGGCATATTCCGATATACTGCCGCCAAGGACTTCGGCCAGCCCAACACCCCGAATCCTTGCAATTTCATCAACGATATTAATGGCGGCATAGTTGGACAGAAAGCTTTCGTCATAGGTCCCATTGGGGGAGATGAGAGAAACCAGCAGCA